>JBOGXL010000076.1:0-1661 GCA_050694575.1 Actinomycetota bacterium
GATCAAGCCCCCGCCCGGCTTCCTCGTCACAGCCTCGACCGAGAACTGTCCCGTCGCGGCGATGGAGGATGTCGACGCGGGTCTTTACTCGGTGCAGTTCCATCCCGAGGTGATGCACACGGCACGAGGGATGGACGTGATGCGCAATTTCCTCTATCGCGGGTGCGACGCCATGCCCACGTGGACGCCGGTGTCGATCATCGACGAGTCGGTGGCGACCATCAGAGCGAGGGTCGGGAAGGCGAGCGTCGTCTGTGCTCTGTCCGGGGGTGTGGACTCGGCCGTCGCCTCGCTCCTGGTCCACAAAGCCGTCGGCGACCAGCTGACGTGCATCTTCGTGGATCACGGACTGCTCCGTGAGAACGAGGCGTCTCAGGTCGTCGAGACGTTCAAGCGGCACTTCCACGTCGAGCTCATCCACGTCGATGCGCGCGAGAGGTTCCTCACGGCTCTCGAGGGCGTGACGGATCCCGAGCAGAAGCGGAAGATCATCGGGGAGCTCTTCATCCGCATCTTCGAAGAGGTCGCGAGGGGCCTCGGTGACGTGAAGTTCCTCGTCCAGGGAACCCTGTATCCCGATGTCATCGAGTCCGGCGGTGAACGCAGTCAGACGGCCGCGGCGACTATCAAGAGCCACCACAACGTCGGTGGGTTGCCGGAAACCATGGGGTTCGAGCTCGTCGAGCCCTTGCGGCGCCTGTTCAAGGACGAAGTGCGCACCATCGGTACCGAGCTCGGACTGCCGCCCGAGATCGTGCAACGCCAGCCGTTCCCCGGGCCGGGACTGGCCGTTCGCATCGTCGGCGAGGTGACGCCCGAACGGCTCGACATCGTGCGCGCGGCCGACGCGATAGTCCGTGAGGAGCTCACGAGGGCCGGGCTCGACCACGAGATCTGGCAGTCCTACGCGGCGTTGCTGGCGCTCCGGTCGGTGGGCGTTCAGGGGGACGAGCGAACCTACGCCTACCCGATAGTCGTCCGGGCCGTAACGTCGGAGGACGCGATGACGGCCGATTGGGCGCGCCTGCCGGACGACGTCCTCGAGCGGATCTCGAATCGCATCACGGCCGAGGTCCGGGGGGTCAACCGCGTCGTGTACGACGTAACGTCGAAACCGCCCGGCACGATCGAGTGGGAGTAGCGCCAGCCCCAGGACGACGGGTGATCAGCTGTACGCCGGGCCGTGCCACGCCGGGAACGGGCGGTTGAGCGGCGACCGTGCCTCTGTGTAGTAGCGCAACATCCAGTACGGCAACAGATAGTCGACCCCCGGCGCCTGATGCGTGCTCGACACCTCTCCGTAAAGCTGGTTGGGGGGCCGCTGCCACAGGAAATCCGTAGGCGTTCGATCGGCGACGGGGAGCGGGTGGCGCGCGCGCAGTGTCTCCGAGATCCCGGGGACGGACACGATCGGGTCGGCGCCCGTCGACAGGGAGACGTCCACCTGATCTTCCGGGACGCATTCGATGGTCCCCTCGCACTTCTCGCGATGGTCGGTGGCACCTCCGGCCTCGATCCGTGACCGATACGCGCGCCACTCGCGGAGGTGCTTGACGGCATCGCTCAGGCGATCGGTCTCACCGGTGAGGGCGAAGGTGATCGTCTCGAAGTGGGCGTTGAGATGCCGGCGCGTGGTCGAGTCCATGATCGCCATGGCGTCC
>JBOGXL010000077.1:0-4159 GCA_050694575.1 Actinomycetota bacterium
TTGACGGGCAAGTACACGTCGGCCGAGGACCTCCCCGAAGGCACGCGCCTGGCCATGATGGCCCAGGCCGCTCCCGAACGAGCGAAGCAAGTGCTGTCCGACGAGAACTTCGCCGTCGTCGGGAAGCTTCGCGCCTATGCCGAGGAGCACGGGCACACGCTGCTCGAGCTCGCAATGTCGTGGCTCGGGTCACAACCCGTCGTCTCGTCGGTGATCGCCGGCGCGACGAAGCCCGAACAGGTGAGAGCCAACGTCGACGCGGTGGGCTGGCGTCTGAGCGAGCAGGAGATGAACGAGGTGGGAGCTCTCGCCTCGGCTTAGTTCACGTCGCGCGCCCGGAACGACGCGAACCCGGCGATCAGCACGGCGCCCGCGTACGCCGCGAGCACGAGGCCACCCCGGAGCGCGGACACCGACGGCAACAGCGCAACGCCGTTGATCGACGAATCCTCGAACCCGCCGACCAGAAGCTGGACGTTGCCGTCGGGGAACCACCTGTAGAGTCCGGGCCGCCAGAAGAACGCCAGAAGGGGCGCCACGACGAACTGGAAGATCATCCACGCCGCGATGGGCCCGGCTGCCGTCCGCATGACGTTCGCCAAGCCGACGCCGAGAGCGGTCCCCAGCGCCACCGCCGCCGATCCGCGAGCAGCAAGACCCATCGTGCTCCACCACCACGAGGCGGTGAGACCGTCCATGGTTCCGCGCAGCGTGCCGGAGGGAAGCATCACGAGACCGATCAGGACGAAGATGGCGAGCGTCGCAACGACGACGGCGGCGATGGTGGCGACTCCCTTGCCGAGCATGAGGCGTCCACGCCTCGGCTCCCAGGTGAGCAAAGTTGTGATCACTCCCGCTCCCCATTCGGCGCCCACCGCCGACGCTCCGACCACGACCGACGCGGTGAACAGGATGGAGGCAGAGATCCGGAAGCCGGTGTGTACGGACGACTCGTACGCGAAGTCACGCGCCTCCCCGCTCGAGACGAAGACCCAGACGCCGACGACGGCGACGGCGGCAAAGGCGAGCAAGAAGAGCGTGCGGAAGAAGCGGCGCGACGACACGCGCCAGAGCTCGGCCCGGATGAGCGCGATCAAGCCGACGTCCCCTCCGTGAGCTCGAGGAAGACTGCCTCGAGGCTGATCTCCTCCGGACGCAGCTCGGTCAGGTAGATACCGGCGTCGGCCAGCACGCGAGTGATCCGTCCGGCTTTGTCCGGGGATGCCTTCACGCGCAGGCTGCGGTCGCCTCGGAACGTCGAGCGGATACCGGCCGCGCTGAGGGCCTGTTTCGCGGCCTGGATGCGCGGCGCCCGGACGACGAAGGCGCTGCCGCCCCGGACGGCTAGGACCTCGTCGACGGGGCCCTGAGCGATGCACCGCCCGCGCGCGATGATCGCCACCGAGTCGCAGATGAGCTGGACCTCCCCCAGGAGATGGCTCGACAGGAACACCGTGCGCCCCTCGTCGGCAAGCGACCGCAGGAGATCGCGGATCTCCCGGAGTCCCGCGGGGTCGAGGCCGTGCGCGGGCTCGTCGAGGATGAGGAGCTCCGGATCCTTCATGAGCACCGACGCCAGCCCGAGTCGCTGTTTCATCCCGAGCGAGTAGCCCTTGAAGAGGTCGTCACCTCTGTCCGCGAGCCCGACGCGCTCGAGGGCACCGTCGACGGCCGAGCGTGGGAGCCGGGACATCGCCGCGAGGAGCTCGAGGTTGCGACGTCCGGAGAAGCCCGGGAAGAAGGCAGGCGTCTCGACTATCGACCCGACGCGTCCGATGACGCTCGGCAACCCGGCGGGGACATCCGACCCGAGCACGTTGCATGCGCCCTCGTCGGGACGAACCAGCCCGAGCAGCGACCGGATCGTCGTCGTCTTGCCGGCGCCGTTCGGGCCGAGGAATCCGTAGACGGCGCCCGTCGGAACGGCGAGGTCGAGGCCGTCCAGCGCGAAGACCGGTTTGCCGAAGGGCCGCTTGTAAGTCTTGCGAAGGCCCCCGACCTCTATCGCGTTCACACCGAAGAGGCTACGCGGGGATCGCTCGTCCCCGACGGGACGCGATCAGCTCGTGGACGGCCGGCTCGTCGCCGGCGCGCAGAAGCTCGATCGGGTCGGGATCGCCGTTGACTATCGACTCGAAGAAGTCCTTCCTGTCGTCGTAGGTCGGAAGTGTCGCCTTCGCCCAACCGCGGTAGTCGTTGAGGATCTCGGCCAAGCGGGCGTAGGGCTCACCGAAGGTCGCCGCGATCTCCCTCTTCATTCGCTTGGCCAGAGCGGGTGACGCGCCCGCCGTGGAGATGGCGATGGCGAGCGGGCCGTACCGCGTGATGGCCGGAAGGATGAAATTGCACATCGGAGGCACGTCCACGACGTTGACGAGCATCGATCGCGCCTCGCCGGCGGAGAACACGCGTAGGTTCAGATCGGTGTCGTCCGTCGCCGCTATCGCGATGAGCGCTCCCTCCAGATCCGTCGAGCCCTCGTACTCCCGCTGGTGCCACTCGATGGATCCTTCGTCGGCCAGCTCGCGCAACGCCTTCACAGCCGTCGGCGCGATGAGCGTCACGTCCGCATCGCACGCGAGGAGCCCTTCCACCTTCTCGAGGCCGACCGGGCCGCCCCCGATGACAACGCAGCGGCGTCCCGTGAGCCGGATGCACGCGATGTAGAAGGTCGTCGCCATCAGATCCTGCACGCACGTCTGGTCGCAGACGCCGCGCTGGTACTGACAGACGCATTCCTTCCCCGCGTAGGCTTGGGCCGGCATACGGCTAGCTTACTGAGGTCTATTCGACAACTGATGGGCATCCTCACCGACGACATGAAGCGCGTCGTGGACGAGCAACGCCTCGGCTTCGTCGCCACGGTCTGCCCGGACGGAACACCGAACCTGTCGCCGAAAGGCACGACCGCCATCTGGGACGACGACCACCTCGTCTTCGCAGATCTCCGGTCGCCCCAGACGATCCGCAACCTCGAAGCTAATCCGGCCGTCGAGATCAACGTCGTCGATCCCGTCGTGCGCAAGGGCTACCGGTTCAAAGGTGTGGGGCGGATCGTTCGCGAGGGAGCCGAGCTCGACGGGATCACGGCGATGTTCCGCGAGGACAGAGAGGTCGACCGGTCGCGCATCCGCGCCGTCGTCATCGTCGACGTTTCCCGCGCGAACGAACTGATCTCTCCCGCCTACGACATGGGCGCCTCGGAGGAAGAGTTGCGCACCACCTACAAACAGCGGCTCGTCGAGCTGTACGGGCCCTTCTAAAGGCCCAGCCGGACGAACTGCTCCGACGGCGCCTCGACCTCGACGAGGGCGTCTCGGAGGAGGTCGGCCGCGATCTTCTCGGCCCGGGTTCCCGCCAGGTTGCGGTCTTCGTCCGGGTCGGCGCCGAGGTCGTAGAGCTCGCTGCCGCTGAAGTCGCCGAACGCCCAGTACGGCAACATGTCGCCCTCGCGGAAGGGCTGACGGATGACAGGGATCTCCGAGCCCGGCATCCGGTCGAGAACGGCGCGATCGTCCGGCGGTGGCAGCTTGAGATCGTGGAAGCGCCACACCGGCATGGTCGTCCACCGGTTCGACCACAGCGACAGCGGCGCGTTCGCGCCGGCCGGCCCCCGTGCGTACTTGGAGTCCTCCCACAACAGGTGAACCTCACGTCCCCAGATCCCCGAGAGGAGCCAATCCCGCACCGATATCGCTTCGCCTCGGATCAAGGGCAGCAGCGACCTGCCGTGGGTCCGATGCCTGTAACGCGCGCCGAAAAGGTCGACGATGGTGGCGGCGAGGTCGACGGACGTCGTCAGCGCGTCGATCGACCGCACGTCGGCCCCCGGCCACCGCACGAGCAGAGGGATGTGGCCCATCGTTTGGTAGATCGGCACGGGCGGCTTGCCCCACGTGTCCTTCTCGCCGAGGTAATGACCGTGATCGGTCGTGACGATGACCACGGTGTCGTCCCAGTACCCACCGGAGTCGAGCGCGTCGAGCATCCGGCCGAACCATGCATCGATCATCGTGAGCTTCGCGCCGTACTGCGCGCGCACCTGCCGAGCGCTCGCGTCGTCGAGGATGCCCTGCGCGCGGGCGCCGCGCGAATAGGGCGGCCAGATCAGGTGCGGCCCCTCCCACGAGTCGTCGTACATCGACGCGTACGGCTCGGG
>JBOGXL010000078.1:0-3101 GCA_050694575.1 Actinomycetota bacterium
TCGAGCAAGACGAACTTCGTGGCCCCGATCATCGGGTTGCTCGACCCCTTGAAAGTTATGGGGCCGGTAACCAGGTTCGAATAGTTGTCGTACAGATTCAGGGCGGAGATGAACTTCTCCCTGGTCGGGTCGGTACCTATCGCCTTCATGGCCCCGTGCCAGAAGTAGACGAGCTGGTATCCCGCCGCACCGCCGCTTCCGTCGGTCGTCCAGGACTCGTCGTTGTAGTCGTACTCGCACCTCCCACCGGCACATCCGCCGGCGTTCTCGTCGTACGTCACCGGGCCGAGCTTGATCCATTGGTTGCGAGCTTCGCCGATCTTCGCACACAGGTTCGCGTCGTAGGGCTTCCCGCCGCCCGACGGATGGTAGTAGCAGCCCCCCGACATCACGCGCATCCCCGTCCAGGCTCCCTGGAACAAGGTGAGCGCGGTGTCCGAGTCATGCGCGAAGTTCGCGATGGTCCACTTCGGCTGGTAGCCGCTGCTCCGCCACTCGAGCACCTGTCGTGAGGTCGACACCGGGTCCTGCAACGGGACGACCAGGTTGGCGCCCTGGTTGCCATACGAGGCGCGCAGGTCGATCATCTGGCCGCTGTAGGTCGACTGCTCGGTGGGCTTGTTGATGGTGCCGCGCGCGCGGGAGTCGACGGGCTCACGCACGCAGTTGCGCTTGGTGAGCTTGTCGATGAAACGCTTCTCGACGGGAAGGATGAATTCCGAGTTCAGGGTGGTCGTCCCGATCCGGATGTCGGAGGCCTTCGAACCGCCGACGTATTTGGGGCCGTACTTGCAGATGAACCCGACGACCATGTCCGCGTATTGGTCGTAGTTGGAGATGATCTGGAACATGTCGGTGATCTCTTTGAACTCGGGCTCCGGCCCTCCGCCCGCCATGTAGGGGGTTCCCGTCGCCTTCGCCGCCGTGGCGACCTTGTGGACCTGGTCGATACCGAGGGTCCCCTCGATGATGAAGGGCTTGATCTCCTTGGTGATCTTGTCGGCCGCTTGACGACCGCCGGCCGTCGTGTACCTATCGTCCTCGATCGACAGCCGTGCCTTCAGGCCGTTGACCCCGCCGGTGCGATTGACGTAGGTGATGTAGCCCTTGAGACCGGTGATCGGATCCTCAGCCAGGTTGAGGGGTGCGCCGTCGAACGTGAGGGGAGCGTGGACGCCGATCTCGAAGTGAGCCGGGAAGACACCCACCCTGGTCGCTCCGGCGGAGGATTGCCGTTCGACGGTCGGCGCTGATGCGCCGGGTCCGGCGCCCGCACCCGTGGCCTCCGATCCGGCCGTCGTTGCCGGACCGCCCGTCTCCTTCGGGTCGACGGCCGGTCCCTCGATCAGGTCGCCGTACTCGGCCGTCTCGGTGCGTCCGATCTGCTCCCCCAGCACCTCGGTCGGAGCGGTCGACCCTTCCGCTTGTCGCCCGCCGATGATCGCCGCAGCCACGAGCGTGATCGCGGCCGCGCCGAGAGCAGCGAGCATCAGCCCTTCGGGACGAGCGAAGATCCGGCGAGAGAACGTTGCGACGTTCGTGGCCATTTGTGTCTCCCCGCAGAACAGTCTATAGAAGCCAACGTCGGGCTCCAAGCCGAAGTTCGACCGGGGCGTTTCGCGGCGACAGCGACCCCGGCCGTACACTCCCCCAGGTGACCCCAGAGCGTGTGGCGGCGGTCTCACGACGGCTCCGAGACCTCTGCGAGCCAATCGCGGGATCTGTGTATTTCGTTCCGGAAGCGCAGCAGGCCTACGGAGAGCTCGGCTTCGAGAACTACGCGCAGAGCTACTTCTGCTCGAGGGGGGCGTGCTTGGGTCATCCGTCCGGCGAGGTCGTGTCGGCCGCCTTCGGCGTCTTCAATCCCGTCATCGTGACGGCGGCCGTGCAAGAGGGATGGTCCAAGGCGGACGGGCAAAGCGTCCTAGACGCGCGCGAGAGCGGCGCGACTTCGGCCCTCCGACGCATGCTCGGCGAAACCAACCCCGTCCCGATCGTGGACGTCCTCCGGCCCGTCATGGAGTCGGTCGACTATGCCGGCCGTGCCCTGTTCTCGGGTCTTCGCTCGTTGCCGTTCCCTGCCGATCCGATCGGTCGGCTGTGGCGGGTAGCCGATTACGTGCGCGAACGGCGGGGAGACGGACACATCGCCGCGTGGATCAGCGCCGGCTGCGACCCCATCGAGATCGGCCTCCTGACCGAGCTCTTCTGGGGGATGGGCATGGGCACCTACATCCGGACGCGTGGGTGGTCGCAGGAAGAGATCGCCGCCGGTATCGAGCGGCTGGAGTCGAAGGGCTACGTCCGCGATGGCGCGTTCACCGACGTCGGGCGCGAATACCGTCGCGGGATCGAGCGGGCGACGGACGAGATGGAACGCCCCATCGTGGAAGCGATGGACGATGCCGACGAGCTCTTCGCGCTCCTCGAGCCGATGCAGAAGGCCGTGCTCGACGCAGGCGGATATCCGGTGGACCCAGCGCGGACGATGAGCGCCGACCTCCCTGGCTAACAGAGACGCGGAGCGCGGTCTTCCCGTAACACCCGTCACAGTGCGAGCGCGTACGAAGACGTAC
Source organism: Actinomycetota bacterium (assembly GCA_050694575.1). Classification (GTDB taxonomy): domain Bacteria; phylum Actinomycetota; class JAICYB01; order JAICYB01; family JAICYB01; genus JBOGXL01. Next base: position 2,577 of record JBOGXL010000078.1, read on the forward strand.
CGTTCGTCGTCGGCCTTCCCCGAAAGGTCTACGAAGGACGGTTCACATGACGAACGGATGCCCTATCTGCGCAGGTGTCGGACGCGTGCTCGCCTTCGGTGCGTGCCGCGACCCCATCCCCGTAACGTGCCCCGAGTGCGCCGGGCTGGCCATCACGCCGGCCTCGGCGGAGGACGACCTGCGCGCGTACAGCGTGCGAGAGATCACAGCACTTCTGCTCGAACGTCCGGCTCTACCGGCGCCGCAGGAGCTCGGCCGGGTTAGCTCGCATTGAGCTCGTCGATGAGCTCGCGCAGACGACCGTAGGACACGTTGTCGAACGACAGGCTCACGCGCTCCATGTCGAGCGTGTCGTCGTCCTGCACCTCGACGGGGAAGGGGTCACAACGCTCGATACGCCCCCCCACGACGATGTCGCCGAACGTCTCGCTCAGCTCGTTCAGACGACCCTCGCCGGGCACGCTACGCAGCCGGAGGACCAGACGCTGCCCGACGAAACGCATCGAGTCGTAGTTCCGGTAGAAG
>JBOGXL010000079.1:0-4557 GCA_050694575.1 Actinomycetota bacterium
GGTTGATCCTGCTGTGCGCGGGTCTGATCCTGGGGTTCGTCGAGATCATGCTCTGGGCGGTGGCGGGGTTGTCCGTCGTCACCGTCGTCCAACGGCTCGTGCACGTGGCCCGACAGGGCCGAGCCGATTCGCTGAGGTAGCGATCGACCCGACATATCTCCTCTATCGCGCGGGATCCTCCATCGCGTCGTTCGTTCCGGACGTCGCACTGTTTCGGGCCGCCGCTGCCGTCGGCACCGTGGTCGCCCGGCGCGACGCGAAACGGCGTGAGGTCGTCCGGCGGAATTTGGCGCGGGTCGTGGACCCGGATGTGCTCGAAAGCACAGTGGACGAAGCCTTCCGCTCCTACGCACGCTACTGGATGGAGGCGTTGCGTCTTCCCAAGCCCGGCCTTGCGGAGATCCAACGTCGAACGGCGACCGTCGATGGGCTCGACAACATCGCGAGGTACCTGGACGTCGGACGCGGCGTGATCTTCGTCTCGCCGCACCTGGGCAGCTACGACGTGGCCGGCGCGTGGTTGGCGTCCTACGGCTGGCGGATGCTCGCCGTGGCCGAGGAGCTCGAGCCGCCCGAGCTCTTCGAGATGTTCCGGTCGCTCCGGCGCTCGGTCGGCGTCGAGGTGTTGCCGGCGGGGAAGGGCTCGACCGCGCGTGCCCTCCTCAGCGCGCTGCGGGACGGGGGAGCGGCGGGGCTCGTCGCCGACCGCGACATCACCGGATCGGGTGTCGAGGTCGAGTTCTTCGGCGAGAAGACGTTGCTGCCGAACGGCCCGGCCGTGCTGGCCCTCCGGACGGGTGCACCGTTGATCGTCGGAGCGCTGCTTCAACGACCGGGAGGCCTGTACCACGGTGTCCTCCTCGATCCCATAGAGGTCGAAGCGGGCAAAGCGGACCGGGAACGCGCCTACGAGCTAACCGTCGACGTGGCCCGCCGGATGGAGGACCTCATCCGCCGGGAGCCCGGGCAATGGCACCTTTTCCAGCCGAACTGGCCGACCGACCCGGGCTATCGGCACGCCCAGTCCGAGTTACGGTAGCGGCGTCATGACCGACACACCGGACGTCGTCATCGTCGGTGGCGGGATCGCCGGGTCGGCGCTCGGCACGGTTCTCGCGCGCCGGGGCCTCGACGCCCTCGTCCTCGAGAAGCAGACCGAGTACCGGGACCGCGTGCGCGGCGAGTCGATGCTCGGTTGGGGAGTCGCCGAGACGAAACGGCTCGGTCTCTACGACGTGCTGGTAGATGCCGGCGGACACGTCACCGACCGGGTCGTCCAGTACACGCCGTGGGCCGACGCCGCAACGAGCGAGGCCAACCCGATACCCATCGGTGCCCTGGTGAAGGATGTTGCCGGTTCCCTGAACCTCCAGCACCGCGTTGCCTGCGAGGTCTTGGCGCAGGCGGCCTGCGATGCGGGAGCTCGGGTGATACCGGGCGTGCGGTCTACCACGGTTGTGGCGGGCGGGCCGCCGCAGATCTCGTTCGCCACCAACGGAGAAGAGCACACATCGCGCCCACGCCTAGTGATCGGCGCCGACGGTCGATCCTCGGGCGTCCGCAAGCAGGTTGGGATCCGCCTCGAGAAGCAGCCGGCACCCGGGTTCCTCGCCGGGTTGCTCGTCGACGCGCCGGGGATCCCGGAGGACTTCGACTTCATCGGCGTCGAGGCGCCCTTCGGGGTGTTCGCGTTCGTGCAAGGCGAGGGCCGGGCGCGTGTCTATCTCAGTCCACCCCCCGGCGACGTGCAGCGGTTCGCAGGACCGGACGGTCCAGAGTGGTTCATCCGGGACATGTCGCTGAGCTTTTTCCCGTTCCGCGACGCGCTCCTCGAGGCTCGCGCCGCCGGCCCGTGCGCGACGTACCCGGGCGACGACACATGGACCGACCGTCCCTTTGCCGACGGCGTAGTGCTCATCGGGGACGCGGCGGGGCACAACAACCCGCTTATCGGCCAGGGCCTGTCGCTGGCCATGCGAGACGTCAGGTCGATCAACGAGATCCTTTCGGACGAGGGGTCATGGACGCCGTCGGGCTTCGAAGAGTACGGGCGTGCTCGCAACGAACGGATGCGCCGGGTCCGTTTCGCGGCGAACTACCTGGCCCTTTTGGTGTGGGACTTCACCGAGGAAGGTGAGCGGAGGCGTCGCGCTTTCGCCCGGGCAGCGCGCGAGGACCTGAGCTACGTCCTCCCCGTCCTCGTCAACTACACAGGTCCCGACGATGCTTCACCCGATATCTACGACGCGGCCGTGATGGACAAGCTCGCTGCGCTTCGTTGAGGGTCCCGTGCACGTAGCCATCGTCAGTCCCTACTCGATGTCCAAGCCCGGCGGGGTCCAGGACCACGCGCGTGAGCTGGCTCTGGCCCTAGTGCGATCCGGGTGCGAGGTCACGCTGTTCGGCCCGGAGCTCCGAGGTCCGGCGTCCAAGCTCGAGGGCGTGGGAACGGTGTCGCTCGGCGGCGCCGTCAACGTTCCGGCGAACGGGTCCGTAGCGCCCCTGGGCATCGATCCCCGCATGATCGTCCGGTTCGACCTCGCGCTCGATCCCGCCGATGTGTTGCACGTGCACGAGCCGTTCCTCCCCGCGGGCCTGTTCGCGATGCTGCGGCGGCCGAAGGGGACGAAGGTGGTCGGCACTTTCCACGCGGCCGCCGACAGCTTCTGGCCCTACGCCGTGACCGCTCCGCTGTTGCGGCTGGTCTCGCGCCGGCTGGACGCTACGACGGCGGCGTCGCCGGAGGCGCGGAAGCTCGTACGACGCTACGTGTCCGTCGATCCACTGATCGTCCCCAATGGTGTAGACGTCTCGGCCTTCGAGCGGGCCGAGCCCGACCCGTGGGCGGCGCAGCTCGGCCGGGTGGTGCTCTTCGTCGGACGGCCGGAGGCGCGCAAAGGCTTCGGGACGGTGCTCGATGCCTTCGCCTCGGTGGCACAGTCGCGCGAGGACGTTCACCTGGTGTGGGTGCCGGCAACGCCGGAGGCGTTGCCGGCAGGCACACGTCCGGAGCGGATCCACTGCCTGGGCCCGGTCTCGCGTGAACGACTCATGTCCCTGCACCGCGCAGCAGACGTCGTCTGCTGCGCGTCGCTGGGCCAAGAGTCCTTCGGCATTGTTGTCTTGGAGGGGCTCGCCGGCGCCTCGGCCGTTCTGTGCTCCGACATCCCCGGTTACCGCTACGCGGGCAGCGATGCTCCGATCTACGTGCCGCCTGGTGATGTGAACGCTTGGAGCATCGCCCTCGGCCGGCTGCTCGACGATCCGGAAGGGCGCAAGGCCCTCGCAGCACAGGGGCTCTCGCGCGCCCGACAGTACGACTGGACAACGGTCGCCGCCGAGACGCTGCGCGTCTACGAGCTCGCACTGGAGTCCTGATCTCACCGATGGACATCGCGCTCGACGTGGCCACGGCCGTCCGCGCCGCCGTGCTTCCCCACCTGGGGCGTCCCGAGACCCGAGGGGCTGAAGGGAAGTCCGTCGGCGGCGATCCGACCTTCGGCATCGACGAGATCGCCGAGCAGGTCGCGGAGAAGGTGATGGAGTCGGCCGATGAGGATCTCGCGTGGTACACGGAGGACCGCGGGCTCGTCGTCCGGGGACGGCCGCAACGGATGCTCGTGGTGGATCCGATCGACGGCACCCGTCCGGCGGGTGCGGGACTCGAAGCGGCGTGTGTGTCCGTCGCCGTCGCCCCTTTCGATGAACGGGCGACGCTCGGCGACGTCGACGAAGGAATCATCCTCGAGATCAAGAGCGGGACGCTCTTCCGGGCGCGGCGCGGCCGCGGGTTGCGCATCGTTTCGAACGGAGAGTCCAGGGGGCCGAGCCTTTCTCCGATGCGGACGATCGACGGCGCCTTCTGGACCTACGGCTTCCGGGGCCGTCCGGCGATGCCCTCGGCGATAGTCCTCGAAGAGCTCATCGACGCCACGAGCGTTCGCGGGGGCGGTTTCGAGCTCGGCTCGGCGACTTTCGGGATGACGGGGGTGGTTCTCGGCCGGTTCGACGCCTACGTCGATCACGGGCAGCGGATGATCGACGACGTTCCGCAGACCCTGCCGCTGTTCGAGAAGATCGCCGAGGGTGCCGTTCTGAACAACAACCCGTACGACGTGGCCGCGGCCCTTGTGGTGTGCAGCGAAGCCGGGTGCACCGTGAGCGATGCCGCCGGGCGGTCGCTGGACAACCGTCCGCTCGTCGGATCGGGGGCCGAGTACACCGTCTCGACCCTCGTCGCGTGCACACCTGAACTCCATAGAGAATTGCTGGAGGCGCTCGATCGTGGCATCGAGCGATTGCGGGAGAGGATGCAAGCCTAGTGGCCAAGAAGTTCACACGCCGGAGATGGCGCCGACCCGAGCGTCTGACGCTCGAACATCCGCCCGTCCGGCGGAGGAAGGACATCGGTGCCCCGACACCGCTGATGCTAGAACCTGCGCTGGCCCGGCGTGCGAGCCGGCGGCGACTCGAAGCGTTGCTCGTGGCCTTCCTCGTCCTCTGCGCGCTCGAAGGTCTCGCGGTCGCCGCGGCCACCGGACGGTGGCTGGTCCTGCC
>JBOGXL010000080.1:0-4125 GCA_050694575.1 Actinomycetota bacterium
TCTCCTCGCTCTTCGGCGGAACGAGCGCCGAAGCCGAAGCAGCGCGCGGGCCCGCCGGGAGCATCCTCGAGGCCGCCGCGAAGGATTCGCCTATCGATCACGTCGTCGTCCTGATGATGGAGAACCGTTCGTTCGATCACTTCCTGGGATGGCTGGCCACAGACGAGCGGTATACGGAGAACGGCCGGCGCCGCTACGGGAGCCGCTTCTACGTTGAAGGTGATCAAACCCAGGCCTTCCGCGACCCCAAAGGCAAACGCGTCGGCACCTATTACCTCCCCGAGAAGGAAGGCGAGGACAACCCCTACCGAGGGTGCGGACATCCCGATCCGGGCCACGGCTGGGAGTCGGGGCGTGCGCAACGTGACGGCGGCTTCCTTCACGCCGACAGCGGCAACGACGAGTTCGCGCTCGGCTACTACCGGCATCGCGACATGCCCCTGTACGCACAGCTCGCCCGACGCTTCACCACATTCGATCGCTACCACTGCTCGCTGCTCGGCCCCACGTTCCCGAACCGGGAGTACATGCATTCCGGACAGTCGGGTGGTCACAAGTCGAACGACCTTCCGTCCGATCCGAACGGGTTCCAGTGGCCGGCGATCTGGGACCTTCTCGCCGACGCGAACGTCCCTGCGGCCTATTACTTCGTCGACCTGCCGGCTATCGCGCTGTGGGGGCCGCGCATGGTGCCGTACACACGACACCTGGAGGCGTTCTTCGCCGACTGCGCAGCGGGCACGCTGCCCAACGTCACGTTCGTCGATCCGGGCTTCACGACGGGCCTGCGCACCGACGACCACCCGTATGCCGACATGCGGGCGGGACAACGCTTCGTGTTCAACGTCTTCAAGGCGTTCGTATCCTCGCCGCACTGGAACAGCGGTGCCTTCTTCCTGACCTACGACGAGTGGGGCGGGTTCTTCGACCACGTGCGTCCTCCTGTTCTTCCCGACGATCGGCTCAGTCGCAACGACCTCCAGAACTTCGGCCAAGCGGGCTTCCGCGTTCCCACGCTCATGGCTTCGCCTTTCGCCCGCCGGGGGTATATCGACCACCGGCTGTACGACCACACTTCGATCCTGCGGTTCATCCAATGGCGCTTCCTCGGCGCGCCTCCCGAGGGACCGGGAGGCCGATCGGGCTGGTCGCTGACGAAGCGCGATCGCAACGCTCGCAACATCGGCCGCAGCCTCAGCGGGTCGGCACCCGACCCCGACATCGAGCTCGACGTGCTGCCACAGGTGCCCATCGTCTCCGCGCCCTGCGAGGGCGAAGCGCTCGAGGGCCTCCCGGGCGTCCCGGAGGTCCCGATCAGCCAGTTCGAGGAGGCACTCAACGCCGGCTTCTTCGAGAAAGTCGGCTTCGACATCGATCTCCGTCCGCTGCCCTACTGACGATCACCCGGCCCGGACGGCAGGCGAATCGGTAGGCTCGATCTGTTTCACTCCGGGGGAGAGACGATGGCCAAAGTGCAGAGGTCCAAAGCGTTCGACGTCTCCGCCGACGATATGTGGCAGCGCGTGGGCGACTTCCACCGCTTGCAGACGTGGCTGTCGGGGATCGAGAAGGAGGAGAAGATCGACGACGGTCGCAAGCGCCGGCTGACGCTGGGCGGCGGGATGCAGATGGTCGAGCACCTGCTCGACCAGTCCGAGCGGCAGTACACGTACAGCATCGAAGAGGGCCCGCTGCCCATCACCAACTACGTATCGACGTTGCGCGTTCGACCCGCCGGGGACGATGCCTGCGTCGTTGAATGGGAATCGGAGTTCGATCCCGTCGGCATCTCGGACGATCAAGCCACAGCGATGGTCGAGGCGATCTACGACTCCGGGCTCAACGGCTTGGCCGCCCAGTGAGCGACGACCTCGCCTTCGCGTCCGCCGTCGAGCTCGCCGAGCTCGTCCGTCTGAAGAAGGTCTCGCCCGTCGAGCTGGTCGATGTCTTCGGCGCTCGCATCGAAGAGCTCAACCCACGACTCGGCGCCTATCTCACGACGACCATCGACCAGGCGCGCGACGAGGCGAAGCGCGCCGAGGCCACCGTGAACGGCGGCGACCTGCCGCCGTTCTTCGGCGTCCCCATCTCGATCAAGGACCTCAACGAGACGGCCGGCGTTCGGACGACGCACGGCAACGGCGCATTCGCGGATCGGATACCCGATGAAGACGACTCGGTCGTCACGAGCATCAAGCAGGCGGGCTTCATCATGCTCGGCAAGACGAACACCCCCGAGTTCGGGACGACGTGCTGGACGGATCCCCCCGCGTACTTCCCGGCCCGGAACCCGTGGGACCCCGAACGAACCACGGGGGGATCGTCGGGAGGAGCAGCCGGGGCCTTGGCGGCGGGATTGTGTCCGATCTCGCAAGGCTCGGACGGAGGCGGCTCCATACGCATCCCCGCCGCGCTCTGCGGTCTGTACGGCATCAAGCCGTCGCGCGGCCGGGTTTCGAGCGCCCCCGGCGCACAGAGCCTGCTGTCGCAGAACGGACCCATCTCCCGCACCGTCGCCGATGCGGCGGCCCTTCTCGACGTGCTCGCCGGTTACAAGACCGGCGACGCGTGGTGGGCGCCGCCTCCCGAGCGTCCGTTCACCGAGGAGGCCGGGCGTCCGCCGGGACGACTGCGCATCGCGGTGACGAGCAAGCCGTCGTTCGAAACGCCCGTGGCCCCCGGCAACATCGCGGGCGTTGAGCGAGCTGCCCGGCTGCTCGCCGAGCTCGGCCACGACGTCGTCGAGGCATCGCCCGCCGACTGGCCGGAAGAGGTGGTCGAAGGCTTCTTCATCACGTGGGCCGTGCGGACGTGCGGCAACGAGCCGATGCCCCCCTTCGAAAGCCTCGAGCCGGTGAACCAAGCCCTCATCGAGTTCGGCCGGTCCGTCGACGCTCCCACTTTCGACAAGGCCAACCGCAGCATCCTGAAGGCGTCGCGTGAACTCGTCGCCTTCTTCGACGACTTCGACGTCCTCGTCACGCCGACCGTCGCCGGGCCTCCACCGATCATCGGCTCCTACCGCGACCCCAACGATCCGATAGCCGAGTTCCTGAACGCTGCTTCGCTCGTCCCGTTCACGCCGCCGTGGAACACTACGGGCCAGCCTGCGGTCTCCGTCCCGCTGCACTGGGACGACCAAGGCCTGCCTGTGGGTGTACAGATCGTCGGCCGCCCGGCGGATGAAGCGACGCTCATCCGCGTGTCCGCCCAGCTCGAAGAAGCTGCGCCGTGGGCGGACCGTCGTCCGCCCCTGACCTAGCGGCGGCGGCGCGCGAGCTGCGCGCGCAGAGCTTCGAGGCGGTCGTCCCAGGCCGCGCCGACCTCCGTCATCCACGACATCGCCTCGGTGAAGGGCTCCGGCGTCAGCCGGTAGACGACCGCGCGGCCGTGGCGCCGTGAAGAGACGAGCCCGGCGTCGGCGAGAAGGTCCAAGTGCTTGCACACGGCCTGGCGCGAGATCGGCATCCGACGAGCGAGGTCGGTCGAGCTGGCGCCACCGAGGGCCGAGAGCTCGGCTACGAGACGGCGCCGTGTCGGATCGCCGAGCGCGTCGAAGACCGAACCTGGATCGCTCATACCCGCGCCAGCGGACGAAACCCGATCTCCTGTTGTGGCGAAACCGCCGTTGAGATCCTTCGCTCCACGACGCGCACGACCGATCCGTCGGACGCCTCGTCGATCACGATCTCGACACGGGACGGTGGTTCGTCGATCGTCGGCAACCAGCGGAAGGTCAGGCGACGCGGAGGGTCGGCCCGCTCGACCACGGCTCGGCGCTCGCCGTCGGGGGTCGTGAATCGTACGAGCTCGCCCTCGGCGACATCACCCTCGACGTCGGCGCCGAACCACTCCCCGAGCCGCTCGGGGTCCGTCAGCTCGTCCCAGACGTCGTTCGGAGACGCGGGGAGAACTATCTCTCGCTCGACGTCTGTCATCCCTAGGATTATCGCAACCTTCTGGTTGCACATCAACCGCCGCCGATCTAGACTCGCAACCATACGGTTGCACTAGGGAGGGGGAAGGACATGCCCGATCTGCTCATCCCGATGGTCGTTGAACAAACCGGCTCGGTCGAGCGCTCGTTCGACATCTACTCACGCCTGCTGAGGGACAGGATCGTTT
>JBOGXL010000081.1:0-2150 GCA_050694575.1 Actinomycetota bacterium
GGCCCAGCCTGCGCGGCCGGCGAGAAGCATCTCGTGAGTCGGATCGGTCAGCACGACACGGCAACCGGTACGAGCGAAGGCGAAGCCCGTGAACCCCGCGCCCGAGGCGACGTCGCAGACGACCGCACCCGCCGGCAACCGGCACAGCTCGACCAAGCGACGGAGCGATTCACGGTCCTCGGCCCCCGCGCCTTCGCTCGCGAACGCGGGCGCGTAGCGACCCCATGCTTCGCGGACGGAGCCCGAGCTGTCAGTCACCGGCGGCGTCGACCAGGAGCCGGTGGAGCCCGCTCTCTCGTGCGAGCTCGGGGTGGAACGTGGCGGCTATGACGTTGCGCTGCCGCACGGCTACGGGTGTCTCCCGATGCGTGGCGAGCACCTCGACCTCTTCGCCGACGGAAGCGATCACGGGAGCCCGGATGAACACGGCGTGCATCGGTCCGACGCCTGCGACATCGACGTCGGCTTCGAAACTGTCGACCTGACGGCCGTAGGCGTTGCGATGCACCACGACGTCGAGGACACCGATGGTGGGCCACTCCCTGGCGGAGGTCGTGCTGAGCACACTGCGCGCCAGCAGGATCGCGCCGGCGCACGTGCCGAGCACCGGCATGCCGTCGTCGATCCGCTTACGCAACGGCTCGATCATCGCGTGCTCGTCGAGGAGGAACCCGATCGTCGTGGATTCACCACCGGGAAGGACCAGTGCGTCGACGGTTTCGAGATCCGCGATCGTCTTCACGGCGACGCTCGCCACGTCGAGCCCGCGCATCAGCTCGAAGTGCTCGCGAACGTCCCCCTGCAGCGCGAGGACGCCGATCTTGCCCGGCATCTACCAGCCGCGCTCCTGGAGGCGAGTCTCGAGCGCGGCGATCTCCTGTCCGCGCATGGGCTCGCCGAGTCCACCGCTCGCGCGTGCCACCGCCGCGGGATCGTCGAAGTAGGTCACGGCTTCCACTATCGCGCGGGCACGGGGGCCGGGATCTTCGCTCTTGAAGATGCCCGAGCCGACGAAGACGCCTTCGCAACCGAGCTGCATCATCAATGCCGCATCCGACGGCGTGGCCAGGCCGCCGGCGGCGAAGTTGACGACGGGAAGCTTGCCGGTGACGGCGACCTCCTGCACGAGCTCGAGCGGAGCGCGCAGGTCCTTGGCGGCCGAGGCGAATTCCTCGGGGCGAAGCGTGGTCAGCCGACGGATCTCGCTCGTGACCGACCGCATGTGGCGGACGGCCTCGACCACGTTGCCCGTTCCGGCCTCGCCCTTCGTCCGGATCATCGCCGCGCCCTCGGAGATGCGCCGCAGCGCTTCACCGAGATCGCGGGCACCGCACACGAACGGAACCTTGAACGGCCACTTGTCGACGTGATGAGCTTCGTCGGCCGGCGTGAGCACCTCGGACTCGTCGATGAAGTCCACACCGGCCGACTCCAGCACCTGCGCTTCGACGAAGTGACCGATGCGGCACTTGGCCATCACGGGGATCGTGACCGTGGACATGATCTCCTCGATCTTCCGCAGGTCGGCCATACGGGCCACGCCGCCCTCGGCGCGGATGTCGGCCGGGACGCGCTCGAGGGCCATGACGGATACGGCTCCGGCGTCCTCGGCGATCTTGGCCTGCTCGGCCGTCGTGACGTCCATGATCACGCCGCCCTTGAGCATCTCGGCCAGACCACGCTTGACCCGAACCGTGCCGCGTTCCATCAGACCTCCCTGGTCGTCCTTCGGTCTCTATCGTAAGGCGAGAAGCCCTACATCTCGCCGACGAGGTCGGCTCGCGCGCGCCTGGCCTCATCCGGCGTGCCCCGCGGCACGAACCAGAAGCCGTCGGCCAGTCCGAAGCCCCAGCTGCGCCCACCGGCGGCCTCCAGGGCATCGACGATCCCGGGTGGGTAACGGGTCAACATCGCCGCCGCGATGTCGGCACGATGCTCGCGATCGGGCGGCATGGCGATCCGGCGGCCGAGACGCATGAGCAGCGCGGCCGGCCACACCGGGACGGCGAGAACCGTGCCCCACCCGGCCCCCCGCAGCAGCAGCTCGGGTGCGCCGGCCAGAACGAGATACAACGACGCGACCGCGGCGTCCCCGTCCCGAAGGTGGATCACCTCGTGGGCGAGCATCCCTTCGAGGACGAGCTCGTCGA
>JBOGXL010000082.1:0-5697 GCA_050694575.1 Actinomycetota bacterium
ATCCCGCCGACGAACAGCCGGCGGAAGATCGGGCTGTCGAACCGAAGGTGCATGAACCACAGCCCGACGAAGGCGAACTTGATGACCATCATCACGAGGAGCGCGGCTGAGAGAACGGAGTCCGGAAGGCTCGTGACGTAATAGGCAGCCACCTCGATGGCCGTGACGATCGCGAGGATGACGGCGACCTTGATGTATTCGCCCGGCCCGGGATGCGGCCGCTCGTGGGTGTCGGCGGGATGAACCTGCTCTTCGGTGGTCATTTCCCCGGCACCGGCATGAGATAGACGACGGTGAAGATGACGACCCAGACGATGTCCACGAAGTGCCAGTACAGACCGACGAGCTCCACGACGAGACTCTGGTCCGGGCCGAGCTTGCCGGACAGGGACATCCCCACGAGCGAGAGCAGCATGATGATCCCGATCGTCACGTGCGTCCCGTGGAAGCCGGTCAGCAGGAAGAAGGCCGACGAAGCCGGGTTCGCGGTCAGCGACAGTCCCTCGTGGACGAAGAGCGTGAACTCGTAGACCTGGCCCCCGATGAAGGTCATGCCGAGCAGCGCCGTCGCCGTGAGCCACACCCGAGCCTGCCGCTCCTGACGATGCTGGAGCGCCGAGAGCGCGAGAACCATCGTCAGGGAGCTCATCAGCAGGACGAACGAGCTCACCGACGTGTACGGGATGTCGTAGACGTCGATGGGCTTGAGACCTTCGCCGCGTCCTCTGTAGAGCAGGTAGGAGGAGATCAGAGCGCCGAAGAGCAGGCACTCCGAGCCGAGGAAGCCCCACATCGCGAGCTTCCGGTTGTCCAGGCCCGTCGCCGTGGCGTGCGCGCCGTGCTCTTCGTGCTCCACGGTGGCTGCCTGGGCCATCGCTACTCCACCGGCTCCAGGGCCCAGCCGTAGATCCCCACGAGCAGCGTCACGACACCTATCGGGATGAGCGCCCACTGGAAGAGCAGCCCATAGCCGAGCAGCGGTAGCGCCGTGGCCGCGACGAGGGGCCAATAGGACGGCTTGGGCATATGAGGCTCGGCGTGCTCACCGTGTCCGGCGTCCTCGTCGGGATGCTCTTCACCGTTCTGCGCGCCGGCCACGACGGGAACAGGCTTGCCCGACTCGTCCTCTGTGTACTTACGGTGCCACCAATCGTCGCGCTCGCTCACTACGGGGATCTCGTCGAAGTTGTAGTGCGGCGGCGGAGAGGGGATCGACCACTCGAGCGTACGGGCGTCCCACGGATCGTTGCCCGCTTCCTTGCCTCGCCGGGAAGTGAGGATCACGTTGCCCAGGAAGATCAGGACCGACAGAGCGATGGTGAATGCGCCCAGCGTCGCGACGAGGTTCCAGAAATCGAAGCCCTGCCCCTTGGGATAGGTGTAATAGCGGCGTGACATGCCCTGGAGACCGAGGACGTGCATCGGCCCGAACGTCATGTTCCCGCCGATGAACATCAACCAGAAGTGGACCTTCCCGATGCGCTCGTCGAGCAGCTTGCCCGTGATCTTCGGCCACCAGTAGTAGATCCCCGCGAACAGCCCAAACACTGCTCCGGTGAAGAGCACGTAATGGAAGTGGGCGACGATGTAATACGTGTCGCTCTGCTGGTAGTCGACGGGCACTATCGAATGTGTGACGCCCGACAGGCCACCGATGATGAACAGCGTCACGAACCCGATCGAGAACAGCATCGGCGTCGTGAAGCGGATCCTGCCGCCCCACACCGTCCCCAACCAGTTGAAGATCTTCACCCCCGTCGGCACGGCGATGAACATCGTCGACAAGGCGAACGCGGAGTTGGCCACCGGGCCGAGGCCGACGGCGAACATGTGGTGGGCCCACACACCCCAGCCCATGAACCCGATCGCGATCCCCGAGAACGCGACGAACACGTAGCCGAACAGAGGCTTCCGAGAGAACGTCGGCAGGATCTCGGACACGATGCCCATCGCCGGCAGGATGAGGATGTAGACCTCGGGATGCCCGAACAACCAGAACATGTGCTGCCACAGGATGGGGTCCCCACCCGCCGCCGGGTTGAAGAAGCTCGTTCCGAACATCGTGTCGAACATCAGCTGGAAGAGCGCCACGGCGATGACCGGCATCGCGAACAGGAGCAAGAAGTTCACGACCAGGCTCATCCATATGAACATCGGCATCTTGAAGAAGCTCATGCCGGGTGCCCGCAGGTTGATGATCGTCGTGACGAAGTTCACCGACGCCACCAACGACGCGATACCGGTGATCTGGAGGCCTATCGCGAAGAACGTCACGCCGGTCGTGTCCGGCAATCCCTGCGTCGACAGGTTCGCGTAGCAGAACCAGCCGCAGTCCGGCGCCCCGCCGAGGAAGAAGCTCGAGTAGGTGAAGAGCCCGCCGAACAGGAAGACCCAGTAGCTGAAGGCGTTCAGGCGCGGGAACGCGACGTCGCGCGCGCCGATCATCAACGGGATCATGTAGTTGAAGAACGCCGCCCCCAGCGGCATGACGACGAAGAAGATCATCGTGATGCCGTGCATCGTGAAGAGCTGGTTGTAGGTGTCGGCGTCCAGGACCGTCCCGTCGGGCCGCGCGAGCTGGAGGCGAAGCAGCAGCGCTTCGACACCGCCGATGATGAAGAAGGCGAAGGCGGTGACCCCGTAGAGGATGCCGATCTTCTTGTGGTCGACGGTCGTCAGCCAGCCCACGAGACCGCCCGTCGAGCTGGGACGCCGGAACGGGCCTTCGGCCGTCGTGCCCAGCTCCTCGGTCACCGTAGCCATGGGACCCCCATCATCTCAGCCCCTGCATATACGCGACGAGCGCGTCGATGTCGTCGGAGCTCAGACCCATCTCCCGCAAGCCGGACGGCATCTTCGAGCCCGGCTTCTCGGCGGGAGCGTCGCTCAGCCACGCCCGAAGGTTCTCGTCGGTCCGCTCGAAGATCGAGCCGGCGAAGGTCTCCCGGCTCGCGAAGTGCGTGAGATCGGGTCCTATCGTCCCTTCGGCCCTGGAGCCATCGAACCGAAGGACGTGACACGTCACGCACTGCTTCTGCTGGAAGATCCGCTCCCCGCGTCGCGCCATCGCGCTCCGAGGTCTGACCGCGTCGCGACGCTGATCGTCCAGCCAGCGCTCGAAGTCGGCCGGTTCATGGGCCACGACCCACAGGCGCATGTTGGCGTGCGACAAGCCGCAGTATTCGGTGCAGGTCCCCGCGTATCTCCCCGGACGGTCGGCCTGGATCGTCACGTGGTTGATGCGGCCCGGGACGACGTCTTGCTTCCCGCCGAGGCGCGGCACCCAGAAGCTGTGGATGACGTCGGTTGAGTGCAGAGCGAGCCGGATGGGACGTCCCGTCGGGATGTGGAGCTCGTTGGCCGTGACGACCTTGTCGTCCTCGTAGTTGTAGCCCCACCACCACTGCTGTCCTGTCACGTCGACCGTGAGCTGGTTCGGGCGCTCGCGAGCGAGCGCGAAGATCGTGAGCACGGTCGGGACGGCCAGGACGGCCAGAAGCACCGCCGGCGCGATGGTCCAGGCGAGCTCCAACGGCGTGTTCCCGTGCGTCTGCGTCGGCTCGCTGTCATCGCCCTTCCTGTGACGGAACTTGACGCAGGCGATGACGATGAGGCCTTCCACCAGGACGAAGACCGCCACGGCGGCCCAGAAGACGATGTCCCACAGGCCATCGATCTCACGCGCGATGGGGCCGGCGGGCCGGAGGGAATCAAGCGGTGCGTCCCGCGCGCACGCCCCGGCGAGCAGGGCGAACGACGCCGTCGCTACGAGGATCGGAAGCCTGCGGTTCTTCACCGGGACAGAGCCTGTAGCCAGACCGGCACAGGCGTCAACTCTGTTGAGGTGCACGTCTGACCGCCGCTCGTCCCGACGAAGATCACTAGGCTGGAAGCCCCGATCCGCCACGAAGGGAGAGCTCGATCCGCACGCTCGAGACAGCCGCGGGAACGGTCACGTACTGGCCGCTGGAGGAAACAGCCGACCCCACCGAGCTCGCGCGGCTCCCCTTCGTCGTCCGGGTGTTCCTCGAGAACGTCCTGAGGCACCAGAGCGGGGGCGCCGAGCCCGCACACATCCGACTTCTTCTCGGCTTCCCCGAGGCGCCGCCCGAGGAGTTCCCCTTCCACCCCGCCCGGGTCGTGCTCCAGGACTTCACCGGCGTCCCGTCCGTCGCGGATCTCGCCGCACTGCGGGCGGCCGTGCAAAGGCTGGGCGGCGACCCACAAGCCGTGAACCCGAAGATCCCCGTCGATCTCGTCATCGACCACTCCGTCCAGGTCGATGCCTTCGGCTCGAACGATGCCTTCGCCCGCAACGTCGAGCTCGAGTTCGAGCGCAACCGCGAGCGTTACGCGTTCCTCCGGTGGGCGCAGAAGGCCTTCGACCGCTTCCGCGTAGTGCCGCCGGGCGCCGGGATCGTCCACCAGGTCAACCTCGAGTACCTCGCGCAAGTGGTCTTCACCGCGCAGGAGGACGGGAAAGTCGTCGCCTACCCCGACACGCTGCTCGGTACCGACTCGCACACGACGATGATCGGTGGACTGGGCGTGCTCGGTTGGGGCGTCGGGGGCATCGAAGCCGAGGCCGCGATGCTCGGGGAGCCGGTAGGCATGCTCGTCCCAACCGTCGTCGGTGTACGGCTCGAGGGCGCGATGCCCGACGGATCCACGGCGACCGACCTCGTGCTGGCGATCACCGAGCTCCTTCGATCGCACGGGGTCGTCGGCAAGTTCGTCGAGTTCCACGGTCCCGGATTGGGCTCGTTGACCGTCGCCGACCGCGCCACGATCTCGAACATGTCGCCGGAGTACGGCGCGACCGAGGGGATCTTCCCCATCGACGATCAGACCATCGCCTATCTCCGCAACACGGGCCGGGACGACGCTCACGTGGACCTCGTCGAGCGTTATGCGCGCGCCCAGGGGCTCTTCCACGACCCGGCAGCGAACGACCCCGTCTACAACGAGACCCTGAGCTTCGACCTCTCCACTCTCGAACCGTCGCTCGCCGGTCCGCGACGCCCTCAGGATCGCGTGCCGCTCCGGGGCGTGGGAGAGCGTTTCCGCGAAGAGCTCCCGCGGTTCCGTGCCGCCACGGGCGGCACCAGCGTCGAGATCAGACGCAAGGCCGAGCCCGAGCTCACGAAGACGACGGTGGCCCTCAACGGTGACCCGGCCGAGCTCTCCGACGGATCGGTCGTCATCGCCGCCATCACCAGCTGCACGAACACATCGAACCCCAACGTGATGGTTGGAGCCGGGCTGCTCGCGCGCAATGCCGTCGAGCGAGGGCTCGCCGTTGCGCCCACGGTCAAGACGAGCATGGCGCCCGGCTCCCCCGTGGTGATGGATTACCTCGCCAAGGCCGGTCTCGTCGGTCCCCTCGAGTCGCTCGGCTTCCACCTCGTGGGGTTCGGCTGCACGACGTGCATCGGCAACTCCGGGCCGCTCCCCGATCCGATAGCCAACGCGATCGACGAGGAGAAGCTGACGTGCGCGGCCGTGCTCTCGGGCAACCGCAACTTCGAAGGCCGCATCCATCCGCAGGTGAAGATGTCGTTCCTGGCGTCTCCGCCGCTCGTCGTGGCGTATGCCCTCGCCGGATCCGTAGACATCGATCTCTCGAGTGACCCCATCGGCCACGATCGCGACGGCAACCCCGTCTACCTACGCGAGATCTGGCCGTCGTCGGAGGAG
>JBOGXL010000083.1:0-3401 GCA_050694575.1 Actinomycetota bacterium
CGATGAGCATCGGGAAGTCCCGCGAGGGCAGGCAGTCGCCGTACCACGACGGCTTCAATGCCCCGCCCCGTCCGAAGAGCTCGAGCATCGGCAGCTCGACGGTCATCGTCGGGTCGGGGACGCCGACTTGCACCATCGTCCCGGCGAGGTCGCGCGCGTAGAAGGCCTGCAGCATCGTTTCCGGACGACCGACGGCCTCGATGGCGACATCGACGCCGTTGCCGTCCGTGAGCTCCTTGATCGTCTCGACGGCGTCGGTCTTAGACGAGTCGATGACGTCGGTCGCGCCGAAATCGCGCGCCCACTCGAGCTTCCGCGGATCGATGTCCACGGCGATGATGCGGGTCGCCCCGGCCAGCGACGACCCGAGGATGGCCGCATCGCCGACGCCGCCACAACCGAACACGGCCACCGAGTAACCGGGCTGAACGTTGCCGGTGTACATGGCAGCGCCGAGACCGGCCATCACGCCGCAGCCGATCAGCCCGGCCGCCTCCGGCTTCGCCGACGGATCCACGGGCACGCACTGCCCCGCCGCGACGAGCGTGAGCTCGGCGAAGGCGCCGATGCCGAGGGCGGCCGACAGCGGCGTCCCATCGTCGAGCGTCATCTTCTGGGACGCGTGTCGGCTGTCGAAGCAGTACCAGGGATGTCCCCGGCAACAGGATCGACACGAACCACACGGGGCGCGCCACGCGATGATCACGAAGTCCCCGGCCTTCAGTTCGTCGACGCCGTCGCCGACCTTCTTCACGACGCCCGACGCTTCGTGGCCGAGGAAGAACGGGAAGTCGTCGTTGATCGCGCCCTCGCGATAGTGCAGATCGGTGTGGCACACGCCGCACGCTTTGACCCGGACGAGGGCTTCTCCCGGCCCGGGGTCGGGAACCAGGACCGTCCGCAGCTCGACCGGGGCCCCCTTTGCCGCCGCCACGACGCCCTGTACTTCGTTCACGGCACCAACACGACCTTCCCCGTGACCCGTCGCTCCTCGAAGTCGCGCAGAGCGTCGACCACTTGGTCGAGCGGCAGAGAGGAAGGGGTGACCGGATGCAGTCGACCGGACGCCACGCCCTCGAGGGCTTGCGCGACGAGTGCTCGATTGTCCTCAACGTTGCGCATCGCCCACCCGCCCCAATCGACGCCGATGATCGTCCGGTTGTTGAGGAGCACCAGGTTCAGCGGGAGCCGTGGTATCTCGCCGGCGGCGAACCCGACGACCAGGTACCGGCCGTAAGTCCGCAACGCGCGCAGCGCCGGCTTGGCCGAGGGACCGCCGACAGGATCGACGACGACGTCGACACCGCCGCCGGACAGCTCACGGGCGCGGAGCTTCACGTCTTCGTTCGTCGAGTCGATGGTCGCCTCGGCCCCCGCATCGGCGGCGGCCCGCCGCTTGTCGTCGCTCGACGCCACGCCTATCACGTGGGCGCCGAGGCTCCGGGCCACGTCGATGCACGCGAGGCCGACGCCGCCGCCGGCTCCAAGGACGAGCACCCACTCGTCGCGCGCGACGACGGTGCGACGAGTCAGCGAGAACAGCGCCGTGGCGTAGCTCTGGACGACCGTCGCACCGATGTCGAAGGCGACGGCGTCCGGGAGCGGGAACACGGACCCCGCTCCGGCCACGACCTGCTCCGCGAAGCCACCGAGCCCACACGAGGCGATGACCCGGTCACCCGGCGCGAAACCGTCGGCACCATCGCCCACCGCCGAGACCACTCCCGCCACCTCGCCGCCCGGTGTGAAGGGTGTCGGGGGCTTGATCTGGTACGCGCCTCGGACGAAGAGGGAGTCGACGAAATTCACGCCGGCCGCGCGGACGTCGACGAGCACTTGACCCGGCCCGGGCTCCGGTGCGTCGAACTCCTCCACCGTGAGGTTCTCAAGAGGGCCGAACTCGTGACACATGACGCGTCGCACACCGGGCACCCTCGCACGCATGCGGCGTTGCCGTCGAAACGGGTGTCAGGCGGCGAACGTCGGCCGCGGTCGCCGCGGGACGCGCAGCGTGAGGCGCCCAACGGTCGACGCCAGCAGGATCGTTGGGAGGATGGGTAGCAACAACCACAGCGGACGCCAGGCCCACCACGACACGTCGATGTCCGGCGACTGCCCCGGGAGCTGTGCAACTCGCCACAACGCGTACGCGATCGCATAGCCCGGGGCATGCCACAGGAAGATGCGCATCGAGTTGCGCGCGGCGAAGGTGACGAAGCGATCGCCGAGCGGCGATCGAGCCCACGCGATGATCCGATCGCGTGCAAGGAGAAGCACGCCGACCTGGAGGACCGTGAGCGCGGCGATCGCCAGCGTCGGCGGCGCCATATTGGAGATCTCCTCACCCGGCACGCCGACCATCGACCGCGGGTACAGGCCCATGTTCGTCAAGCCGAAGAGTGTGAAGAACCCGGCCGAGGCCAGTGCCCACGCGAATCGGCGCGGAGCTGCCACCAGGCGCTCGTAATGGAAACCGAGCTGATGCGGCAGCGCCCAGACCACCAGCATGTTCACCCATTCGATGCCGACGACTCGGTAACGGAAGCGCAGGACGTCGACGACGACGGCGACGCCCACCATCCACACCGGCACCAGCTCGCCGAAGCGCTCGTGCAGCCAGAACCACAGAGGGGCGGTCGCGACGAGCATCGCGTAGACGATCAGGAACCACAGCGGCGAGAGCATAAGGACGATCCCGCCGCCGACCCAGTCGGCCTCGGGTGCGATGCGCCCGGCGCCGATCCAGATGGCTATGCCCACCGCGACGAGTGAGATCGCCGGAGCGATCAGGAGTCGCAGACGCTTGACGACCCACCGCCGGCCGCCGCCTTCTGCCACCCAGCCGCGCTTGTGCACGTATCCGCCGGCGAAGAAGAAGGCCGGCATCACCTGGAGGAGCCACGTCGCCATCCACAGCCCCCGTGTAACGCCTATCGGATTGGACGCGTGCGGTCCGTCGGACTCCCACCGGATCGTCGTGAAGACCCAATGCCATAAGACGACGACGAACAAGCTGAGTGCACGAACCGTGTCGATGAAGACATCGCGCTCGGTCTGCCGGGCTTCGCTCAAGCGAATATCCACTTGGTCCCCGTCTTGACGTCCTCGGCGCGCCACCCATAGGCGATACGCGGACGCATCACGAAGTTCACGTAGTCGGAGGAATAGTCGTACTTGGCGGCGTACGCCTCGCCCGCACGGCGAGCCGCGTCGTCGCCGGACGTCCGCTCGATAGTTCCCTCGAGGATCACAACGTCGACGGCGCTGTCGACATGGACGGTGACGGCACCCTCAGGGTTGGCGGCGCGCTGCAGTCCGGCGTGGCCGACGCTGAGGAAGAGCAGCCTGTCCTGCCACACGCCCCACAGGGGCCGGGCCTGCGGGAAGCCGTCCCGGCGGAT
>JBOGXL010000084.1:0-4092 GCA_050694575.1 Actinomycetota bacterium
ATACCCAGGGCCATGCCACCATAGGTGGCCCTCATATCGATCAAGGCGCTGGGGAGCGATGGCCTCGCGCCCGTCGCGAACTCCGCCCCTTGCTGTGGTGCCATGGCAAACGCGACGCCGAAAGCCACAAAAAGCACGCTCGTTACCCACAGCAGCGCTTCTGGCAGCTTCATCCGCACTCCTCTCTGCCGGCGAATAGACCAGATCGTCAAGTCGGCACATGAGGGCGCCTGTCCGGACCGGCGCGAAGCGCGTGTGTCCGTCAGCCTCGTCCAGTTGTTACGCCGTGGCGCGCATCCGGATGTGAGGAGTGCGGTGTGTCAGCGCTTGCGCTCCCTCTCCATCTATCTCCACGAGCTCTGACGAGCCGCGTAACGACATGCGGCCACGGGATGACGACGAGATCCATCACGACGCCGCCGACGAAGACGGAGAGGATGCTCACCTTCTGTCCGGGCGCGATCTCCAGCGGAAGCCCCACCGCCAGCAGGTACACGACCTTGTAGAACAGCTGGAGGAGGAGCAAGGGCAGCATCGCGACCGGGTATCGGAAGCCCAAGGCAGAAAGGGCGGACAGCGCCGCCCAGAAACTGAAGGCGACTCCTGGCATCGACTCCCAGACCCGGTCGCCCCCGACGATCTCAGGCCATACCTGGGACCCTAAGAACGCGAAGTTCACGAGGTACGCGAGCCTCAGCAGATACAGACGTACCAGCGACACCGGCTCCGACATCAGGCACCTCCCCCAGCGCGTCCTTATATAACATTGATATATAACGTCGCTATGGCAAGATGTCAACTATGAGCCCGCGCACCGCTGACAAACGGGTTCGTCTCGCGCTCATCGAGGCTGCCGCTCGCCTCCTGGCGCAGGAGGGGCCCGATGCCCTCACGACCAGGCGACTTGCATCCGACGTCGGTGCGTCGACGATGGCGCTCTATACCCACTTCGAGGGCATGGACGATCTCCGTCGCGCCGTCGTGCTCGAGTGGTTCACCCGTCTTTCCGAACAACTGGCCAAGGTTCCAAAAACGACCGATCCCGTCTCCGACCTGGCCGCTGTGGGGTGGGCGTACTTCTTCAACGCCGTCGAGAACGAGCACATGTTCCGCGCAACAGTCGTGGACCCACCTGACGACCCCCTTGTCGCGACCTGGGGGATCGAAGCCCTTCAGGTACTCGCTGACTCGGTCCAGCGCTGCATGGACGGAGGACGTTTGCGCTCCGGTGACGCCTGGACGAGAGCCCTTCAGATATGGATGACGGGCAATGGCGTGCTGGTCGCCTGCTTGGCTGGGTTCGTCACGATCGACGATGCCATCGGCTACTTCTACGAGACGGCGTGGAGCTTGCTGA
This sequence comes from Actinomycetota bacterium, assembly GCA_050694575.1. Taxonomy (GTDB): domain Bacteria; phylum Actinomycetota; class JAICYB01; order JAICYB01; family JAICYB01; genus JBOGXL01. The sequence continues at coordinate 1,358 of JBOGXL010000084.1, forward strand.
CGACGTTCGGAGACGACCCTGAAGCCGCAAGAGCATCCTTAGAACGCGGTCGCCGCCGGATGGTGCGCCTGACGAAGTTCCCTTTGAGAGGAACGAGTACCGCCCGTAGCGACGCGGGTGCGGCCGCCACCAAGGTTACGAACGACTAGCAGGGTCCGCACAACGACTCTTGCCGCTCATCCGCCGCAGGCGAGCGGATCGAGCCGCGGTCGGATGCTGCGGTGAGTTGGGCCGCGCGATTACACGCGGGACTACATCTCTCTGGGGTGGGGAAAGTTCCGACGCATGAAGTCGTCGAATTGCGGCACCGTGAACTCACTGAATCCATGTGAAGGGCTGTAGACGAACCCCTTTGAAATCAGCTTCGCTCGAGTCGGACCTACGGACGTTACCTTGACGCCCAGAATGTCAGCGACTTCACCTGATCGATATGGCCCGCTACCCAATTCAGCCATTGCCCTCATGTAGCGGCGCTCGGAACGTGTTGCACGATCAACCCGGACTCGAAAGAAGTTCTCATCAAGTTGCGCCTGAACTTGTGGTTGGGCGCGCTGCACATCTGCGACTTGGATCGGCGATTGATCCGCCGCGTTCCACACGTGCTTCCCGTACTCCTGAAGGAAGTATGGATAACCATCAGCGAGCTGAACGATTCGCCTCGACGCGGACGGCTCGTAGTCCACCTGTAGGGCCCTCGCCGGCTTCTCAATCGCTTCGAGGGCGTCGATCGTGCCCAACGACCCAATGACCGGGAAATCGAACAGCCGCTCGGAATAGGACTTCGCCTCTCCGGCGAGTGCGGGTAGCTGCGGCAGCCCCGCTCCAACTACCGACAAAGGCAACGCACGTTGGGCCACGCGATGAACGGCCGTGATTAGCGCAGCCAAGTGGTCTTCTGACAGATACTGAATCTCATCGAGCAGAAAGAGGACACCCTTCCCCTCGCCAAGTGCGGCTTCGCCAATCTCGACGAAGAGGTCTGGGAGGTCATCCTCAAGCACACCGCTATCGGCGCGACCGCGAACGGCATCCACATCGATGGAAATCTCGATTCCGCCAGGAAGCTTCAAGTTGAAGGCTTTCAAGACTCCGAGAGCGCGACTCACTCCGGCTCGTAGCTTTCCTGTGGGGTTGAGCGCTAGCAGCGCTCGGCGGCTCAGTCGGGCGATCGTCTCGGGGAAGTCATCCGCCTCAGTGATTTCGGCATGGGCTGTGATGAACCCCTCAGCCTCAGCAATATCCCCGAAGGTGTTGAGCAAGACCGTCTTTCCGACTCCGCGGAGCCCCGTGACAATGAGCCCCTTTTCGGGCTTTCGCGCAAGAACCCGATGGAGAAACACGCGGAAACGCTCAAGCTCGCGATCTCGGCCTTCCAGCGCTGGAGGTCGTGTACCAGCGCCTGGCGTATACGGATTCCTGACCGGGTCCATGCCGCGATTATAGCGCTCTTAGCGAGTTTATCGCATGCGGTTAACTCCGTCATAAAGCAGAGCTCCTACGGCTTCCAGCTTGGTCGGCCCATCGACTCTTTAGGCTGACCAGCTAACCCGATGTTCAGGGGGTTGAGCTGGTCGGCCTAGGACGACTCGCCCGGGGGCGTAGCCAACGCGATTTGTTTGAGCGGCGGAATCGCGGGGTCATCTGGGTTCGGGTCGGGTCTTAGGAAGCCCCTTGGCGGTGCGCATGACACTCCGACACCACACCCGGAGGTCGGGTCCCGCGATGCGATCGAGGCGACTCAAAACGCCCTTCGAGGTGGCTCGCGAGCTTCCCTGCGGTCCTGACGCGCCGGGCCCGGTCGACGGCGAGGACGGCGACGACAGTCCGGGTGCGCCGTCCGAACGCGGGCCTGTCACGTCGGCCGGCGCCTCGAGGGATCCGCCCGGCTCGCCCAGAGCCCGGGCGCCGGAGCTTTCGGCTAGTCGGCGGTCGGCGCCAGTTACCGTGGACCCCCACGCGCCGGCCAACGACAACACATCATCACAGCCGCAAGGATGCGCAAGGTCCTCGTCCTAAGGACCGGAGCCCGGCTGAGACCCTGGAGCATCGAACGAAAGTCGGGGCCCGCGCATTCGGCGAGCACACTCCCCGCAGGTCAGGCGGTGATCACGACGGCGTTCGGGAGCTCGCCGACGTCGGTGTCCATCGTGACCACGGACGCCGAGTGGCGGAGCGCCGTTGCGCAGATGATCGCGTCGGCCATCGCGAGACCCGATTCGAGCGAGATGTCGGCCGCCTCCAGCGCGAGCGGCTCATCGAGCGGGACGATCGTCGCTCGCTGAAGCGCCGTCACGGCCTCTATCGCCTGCTCTTCCGACGTGTCTCGCTTGACCACTTTGTACACCTCGTATACCTGGATGGCGCTCGCCACGAGCTCCTCCGTGCCCGTGATGTACGGCGCAACGCGGTCGGCGAGGGCACGTCCCGTCAGGTACTCGATCCAGCCGCTCGAGTCGACGAGGATCAGAGGCGGTCCACCTTCTCGCGGAGTCCTCGCGGACGCACCCCACGCGCGACGCCCCGGTACTCCTCGATCGGGCGCTCGGGAACGAGGTAGATGACGCCGCCCTTGTCCACGACGGTGAACCTCATGCCGGGACGTAAGCGCATACGCTCGCGCGGGCCACGGGGAAGGACCAGCTGGTACTTGCTCGAGAGCGTCACGGTGTCCATGTCTTACGAAAAGGCTATCGATAGAGCAAACGTAAGTCAAGAAGGCCCTATGCCGTCGGGAC
>JBOGXL010000085.1:0-4766 GCA_050694575.1 Actinomycetota bacterium
GGCCACAGCCGCAAACGAGAACGATCGCCTCACGTTGTCCTCCTTCTCGTCGAACGCGTCCCAGGATGGTTGCCCCGCACGGAACCGTCAAGGCACCCGCCTCACAGGGCGTATCGCCGGCGCGTGCACGGGCGCGTCGATAGGCGGCATGGCGGACCCTACGCGCTAGCGGCTCAGGACGAGGAGCAGGATCGCCACGTAGTGGCACAGGCTGGCGGCCACGACAGCCACATGCCAGTCCTCGTGGTAGCCGAAGACGGCCGGGTTCGGATCCGGACGCTTGCGAGCGAACACGATCGCGCCGAGCGTGTAGAGGAGCCCACCGGCGACGATCAATGACAGCACGGCGGCGCTCATCCGAGCCACCAGCCACGGTGCGGCGATCACCGCCGCCCAACCCAGAACGATGTACATCGTCCCGGTGATCTTGCGCGTGCGTTCCAGACCGAGCTGCTTCAGCAGGACGCCGGTGACGGCGCCGGCCCACACCACCCCGAGCAGCGCGATGGCCCACGGGCCGCGCAGCACGAGCAAGCTCACCGGCGTGTACGTCCCGGCGATGAGGACGAAGATCATCGAGTGATCGAGGCGGCGCATCCGCGACAGGGCTTTGGGCGTCCACGTCAGCCGATGGTAGAGCGCGCTCACGCCGAGAAGCCCCGCGAGGCTCAGCGCGTAGGTGGCCGCCGCCAAGCGGGCGAGCCACCCGGCCGCCGTCGCGACGAGCGCGATGCCCTGCGGGACGGCGAGGAAGAAGGCGATCTGATGCAGTCGTCCGCGGAAGCGCGGCTTCGGCAGCTGCGGTGTAGCGATCATCGCTTCGAGAACGATCGGAGCGCATCCTCCAAGGACGTGGGTGCGGCACCGACCTCCTCGGCGACCGCGGCCAGCCACTCCGGGCGCGCCTTCGCGACTATCGCGAACGGTGTGTGAGCGTTCGCCGACGCAAGCCGCGCGAAGTCGACGGCGTAGTCAGGCGGGCGGATGTCCTTCGAGAGCTCGGCCACCGCCCATGGATCGGGCGGCGAGACAGCATCGGGGTCCACGCGGATGGCTTGCGGGGTGCCGGGAGCCGGGCCCCCTCCGGCGATACCGGGACCGTCGCACAGGATCGCGCCGCGGACGGCATCCGGACGTGCACCCGCCACGAGCAGCGCGACGTAGGCGCCGAGGCCCCGCCCGATGAGCGTCACCGGCTCGCCCAGTTGCTCCATGGCGGCGTCGACGTCACCGATGAGCACCTCGGGCGTGTAGCCGCCGCCCGTCGGGATGGAAGATCCCCCGTGGCCCGTGAAGTCCAGGGCGTAGATAGGGCCCGCCCATGACGTCACGTCGTCCGGCACCGTTTCGGGCGAACGGAGGCCGAGACCGTGCAGGTGCAGCAACGGCCGGCCGTCCCCGGCGCGCAGCTCGTGCAGGGCGAGCGTCGTCCGCGCGTGTGTGAGCTGGATCGTCTTCATGGGAGTTCCCATTGTGAGCAATAACGGAAGGGCCCGCCCGAAGAGGGCGGGCCCTTCATGGTGGTCGAAAGAACGCCTAGGCGGGACGGACGTTCGCAGCCTGGAGCCCCTTAGGGCCCTGCTGCACGTCGTACGTCACCTTCTGGCCTTCGGACAACGACTTGAATCCCTCGGCCTGGATGGCCGAAAAGTGCACGAAGACCTCAACTCCGTCCTCGCCGGCGATGAAGCCGTAGCCCTTGTCGTCCTTGAACCATTTCACGGTTCCGTTGGGCATGCGCATTCCCCCCTTTCCTTAAGAGCTGCCGGCCCTTGGGCCGGGGAGGGAACCGCAGAAGCGAAAGACCAAACCAACGAGTAATCCACCTTGTAGAACCCTCATCGTGACTATACCCGGAGAAGCGGACGGGGACACCCAAGGCTCCTTAGAACGCCGTGTTAACGCAGGAAGTCCAGAACGAGGTCGGCGACCTCGCGCGGTCTCTCGATGTGGACGAAGTGTCCGGCGTCCTCGAAGTACTCCAGACGGGCGCTCGACGGTAGATAGGGCTCGAGCTGCCCGCGCTGCGTTCCCCACCCCATCTCTTCGGGCTCCAGACCGAGGATGCCGAGTAATGGCGCGGACACCGACGACAGGGTGCCGAGCGTCCACGAGTGACGCCACGGACCGAAGCCACCGAAACGCAGGCCCGGATCGATCTTCCATCGCCAGCCGTCCTCGTCGCGTCGCGCCCCGACCGTGACGAGGTACCGCAGCCACTCGTGCGATAAGCGCGGGTTCATCCGGCCGCGCCGGCGCGCGAGCTCGTCGAGGGTGCCGGGCTTGCGCATCGACCCGGCGATGGCTCGGCGGTACTCGAGCCAGCCGCGGATCCCCTCTTCCATCATCCGCGTGCGTTCGTGTCCGACGATCTCGAGGTGCCGGCGGGGCGAGGGCATGCCGTCGATGTTCACGAAGCGCCAGATGCGATGCGGCGCGATCTCGGCGAGGGACAGCAGCATGTTGCCGCCCTTGGAGTGCCCGACGACGGGCACCGGCTCTCGGGTGGTCGTGTCGAGGACGGCCAGCGCATCACGGATGTCGGCTTCCCACGAGTACAGGGCAGCGTGGTCGCTGTCGCCGTGGCCCCGGTGATCCCACGACACGACGCGCCAGCCGCCTTCGGCCAAGAGGGGAGCGAAAGCGTCGTACGTCCGTCCGAAATCGAATCCGCCGTGCGCGAGCAGCATCGGTCGTGCCGACTCGTCGCCCCACTCGTAGACCTGGATCCCCACGCCCCAGGAGTCGACGCGCCGCTGACGGTCGGGCGCGCGGGCACCGGGATAGGTGACCGACTCTTCTGTCGGGGGGAGACCCCCCGAACCCCCCCGAAGCGTCGTGCTCATCGGACGGGGGTGCTGCGCCCCCCGGACCCCCTGCGCTTCGCATGAGCTTCGCTCATGCGACCAGGCTAACGACGCTTCGGGGCCTTGAGCGAAAGCGTGTCCCGGTAGACGGCGGGCCTGTCGATCACGGGAAGCGAGAGCACGGTGTCGCGCTGTCCCGTGAACACACGCACAAGCGGGTCCACGGCGAAGAGCGGGATCTTGTCCGGGTCGCTCAGCGTCACACGCATGACGAGACGGTGCCCTTTCTTGAGGTGGTGTGCCATCGGGAACCCGGGCGGGCGCATGACGTACCGCTTCCCCGGGATCACGAGCTCGGTCGAGCCGATGCCGTGGCGCAGCTCGGGGTTGATGGCGAATTGCGTCATCCGGCGCCGCTCGCCGTCGGGGTTCTCGTCGTACAGGCTCACGATCAGGTGCACCCGGGGCGTCGTTACGGACGCCGCCAAGCGCAGCTTGGGTACGCCGGCGAAGAGGATGTTCTGCTCGAGCGGACGGCTCCGGAACGTCGCACCGCCCGTGCTCTGCGGCTGGAAGACTCCCGTCGGATCCCCGGCAAAGGGCACTTCGGCGCCGTTGAGCGGCTTCAGGCTGCTGAGATCCCCGGTCGCGTCCGGGTAGAAGGTGACGGTTCTCGGGCTCCCCGGGAAGCGCCGAGCGGTGACCATCTCCGTCCGCGCCCCCACCGCGGCGGCGTCCTGCGTGCTGTCGGCGAGGAAGATCTCGACGGGCGGGCCGGTGTCGACGTTGCGCTGCCCGAGCTGGCGGTCGAACCACGCGTGGAGGGCCTTCGTCCATTGGTAGCCTCGGCGGTTGGGACAGCAGCCGGAGCCGTGGTCCCACTGTCCGATCCACGCCTTGTCCACTACCGGCCGGCCGCTGCGCGTTCGGACCTGGCCGTTGCGACGGACGAACCAGTCGAGCGAGGCGATACGCGCTGCGTTGTCGAGCGTCCCGTGGATCACGAACACCGGAACCCGCGCCGCCGCTGCGTGCTTGCGGAAGTCGCGCTCGCTGTGCCACTTCACGTACTTGCCCGAGAGCTGCGCCTCCCCGGCCACGAGGGAGGACTGAGGTAAGCCGCAGCCGAAGTACTGCATGTCGTTGCCGAAGTTGTCGCCGCCGGGCAGGTGACGCTCGATCGCGAGCTGCTCATAGGCCTCCATAGGGCCGAGCCACTGGCCGAGGAAGGGCACGCCGGCCTGGAACTGGTGCTCGTACATCGAGCCCAGGCCCGCCGAGACGACGATGGTTGCGAGCCCCTTCGGTTGTTCGGCGAGGGACATCACGGACGTCCCACCGGGGTACGAGTGACCTATCACACCGACCCGGCCGTTGGACCAGGCTTGAGACGCGGCCCACTCGATCACTTCCTTCGCGTCGCCCTGGTCGTTGGGACCCATGTGGTCGAGGCAACCTTGCGAGCGCCCCGTCCCGCGCAGGTCCATCATCACCACGGCGTAGCCACGCGGGACGAAGTACGGCACGAGCCCGTCCTGCTCGGGAAGCATGCGCCAGCCGTCGCGCTCGTACAGGGTCCCGTGGTACGGGCTGATCTCGGCGATGGTCGGATACCGGCCGGCCTGGGCCGGACGAGTCACCTCGATGTACACGCTCACGCCGTCGCGCATGGGAAGCATGAGCGTGTCCGTGACGATGTCTTCGTGAACGGCGGCGGAGAGGCCCTTCACCTTCGTGTAGTCGGCAGGCGCCCCGGCCGTCGATCGCGGCGGATCCGCCGCCGCCACGGCGGGCGCGAGCAGAAAAACCAGAGCGATGCAGGCGGCGCCGAACCGCTTCCCCCGGGTCATATAAGGGTCTAACAGTACCGGTCCGGCCAAAGTTCGGGAGCCGGCCGCCGGCCGCTACGTCCGTCGGTAGCGCGACACGGTGAACGGGATGAACACCACCAACAGACCG
>JBOGXL010000086.1:0-6542 GCA_050694575.1 Actinomycetota bacterium
GTGCCGCACACCCCGGTGGATGAACGCGTAGCCGTCCTTCTCCCGGGCGACCGCCGCGACGGCGTCGGTGAGCTGTATCTCTCCCCCGGCCCCCGGAGAGGTCCGCTCGAGCGCCTCGAAGACGTCGGGAGTCAAGACGTAGCGACCGATGGAGCCGAGGTTGGACGGCGCATCGGCCGACGCCGGCTTCTCCACGAACCCTTTAATGCGGACGAGGTCGTTCCCGATGGGTTCGGGATCGACGACGCCGTAGTTCGAGATCTCGTCGGACGGCATCTCCAACACCGCGATGACGGGGGACGTGAAGCGTACGTATTGCCGGATCAGCGCGTCGAGCAGCCCGGGCCCGCCGAAGAGCTCGTCGGGCAAAAGAACCGCGAACGGCTCGCTCCCGACGGCCTCCTTCGCGCAGCCCACGGCATGACCGAGCCCGAGCGGCTCGGTCTGCGTCGCGAAGGTGACGTTGGCCAGATCCTCGACGCGCCGGACGGTCTCGAGGAGGTCGTCCTTGCCCTTCGCCCGGAGCACCCGCTCGAGCTCGGGAGCCTGGGCGAAGTGGGCAGCTAATGCGTCCTTGCCCGGACTCGTCACGATGACAACGTCCCGGATACCGGCGGCCGCGGCCTCTTCGACGACGTACTGGATCATCGGACGGTCGACGAGGGACAGCAGCTCTTTCGGTATCGCCTTCGTTGCCGGGAGGATGCGGGTGCCGAGCCCGGCCGCGGGGATGACCGCCTTCACGACACAACCGCTCCCCGGGCCGTCACGGCCCCAACGATGCCAGAGCCGCCTAGATCGCTGTCGACACCTCGTCGGCCGCGCGGATCGCCGCCGACGAGCGGGCGAGCCGCGCCGAATGCAACGCCTCCCGCCGCAGGTCGTCGAACGCTGCGTCTCCCAGCAGATCGCGAGGACCGACGAGCCGGTCGGGCATCACCTGGAAACCCAGACCGATGGCCCGCGGCATCGACCGCGCCGTTGCGTCGCCGTTGGCCGAAACCGGTACCAGCGGGCCCTGTCCGCTTGACGAACCCATGGCCCCTTGAGCTGCGAAGGCTTCGAGCGCATCCTCCACGCCCGGGAACGGCGATTCGCACCTGACGACCAGCACCGGGTCCCGCCCGGCCGACACCGAGGCGGCGGCCTCCCCCGACGCGCGGGACTCCACCCGGATGATGCAGGCGCCCGCGCGTACGGCCCCGAGCAGCTTGTAGAGGCCGGCCGGGACGTCGAACACCTCGTCGATCCCGACCCGATCGCGCACGACGAAGCGGAATCCCTCGGTCAGGGCCGGATCCGTAACGAGGCCCGTGGAGACGAAGGGGTCGGCGAACAACTTGTAGAGGTGGACGTTCAGCGCCCCGCGGCCGGCCCGGTTCGAGAAGAAGCAGAGCACGGGCTCGCGCGGACGCGGCGCGAGCCGAAGCTCCGCCCCATCGACCTTGACGCCACCGTTGCCGCCGTGCTGCCGCAGCCGGGTGCCCGCCGACGCCGCCTGCCCGAAGATCTCGAGGGCTATCGCCCGGGCGTCACCGACCTCGTGCAATAGGACTAGATCGATGTCGTCGCCGCAGCGGGCGACGAATCCATCGGCTACACGCCCCGACTCCTTGGCCTCGGCAAGTCCTTCGCGCGCTGCATCCAGCAACGCCGGATGCACCTGACCACCGCCGACATAACCGCCGACACCTGCGCGAAAGAGCGAGATGGTGACGTCCACGGCCGAACTCTAGTAACTGATGGTGACTGGCATACTCAGGGCATGCCCACCTATACCTACCGGTGCACGAAGTGCGGCGAAGAGTACGAAGCCGTCCAATCGATGTCGGATCCTCCGCTCAAGCGCTGCAAGAAGTGCCGCGGCGCGTTACGCCGGACGTTCCACCCGGTCGGGATCGTCCTCAAGGGCTCGGGGTTCCACAGGAACGACTACCGCTCGAAGTCCGCTTCCAGAGAAGACAAGGAAAGCTCCTCGGACGGCGACAAGAAGGAAACGTCGAAGAAGGACACCTCGAAGACGGAATCCAAGTCCTCCGGCTCAGATTCCTAGGCGATGCCGACGGCCGAGATCGGTGTCTTCGGTGGCTCGGGCTTCTACTCCTTCGTCGAGGGCCTCACCGAGCACGTGATCGACACACCGTACGGCGACCCCTCGGCCCCCGTGGCGATAGGTGAGCTCGCCGGACGACGCATAGCGTTCCTCCCCAGACACGGGCCGCACCACGAGCTGCCGCCGCACTCCATTAACTACCGGGCCAACCTCTGGGTCTTCCGCGAGCTCGGGGTGACCCGCGTGCTGGCCCCCTCCGCCGCCGGGAGCCTGCAGCCGCACATCCACCCCGGCGACGTCGTCGTCTGCGACCAGCTCGTGGACCGCACCTCGGGGCGCGCACAGACGTACTACGACGGTCCGGTGACGGTACACGTGTCCTGGGCCGACCCGTACTGTCCCGAGCTTCGCTCGATGGCCCCGAAGGCCGTCTGGGAGGCGGGCATGCAGGTGCACGATCGCGGCACAGCCGTGGTCGTGCAGGGACCCCGCTTCTCGACCCGCGCCGAGTCCGAGTACTACCAGCGGCAAGGCTGGGAGGTGATCAACATGACGCAGTTCCCCGAGGCGTACCTCGCCCGCGAGCTGGAGATGTGCTACTTGAACCTGTCATTGATCACCGACTACGACGTCGGCCTCGAGGGGCGCAGTGACATCGAGCCCGTGACCATGGAAGAAGCCCTGCGGGTGTTCGGCGAGAACATCCCGAAGCTGCGCGAAGCTCTCGTCGCTCTCATCGGACAGGTCCCCGATACGCGGAGCTGCTCCTGCTCCGAGGCCCTGGCCGGTACGCCTGCGCGTCCGTGACGACGGGACTCGCGGCCCTGCTCGGGGCGATCCAAGGACTCACCGAGTTCCTGCCCATCTCGTCGAAGACCCATCTCGTTGTCGTCCCGGCCCTCATGGGCGAAGAGCCGCCGTCGCTCGCCTTCATCACGCTGCTCCACCTGGGGACGCTCGTCGCATTGCTCGGCTACTTCGCACGGGACCTGCTCGGCATCGCAGCCGACCTCCCGCGGGCCTCATCGGAGGGACGGCGCCTGTTCGGACTGCTCGTCCTGGCGACGATCCCGGCCGCGGTCATCGGACTGCTCTTCGAAGAGACGTTCGAACGGCTCCTCTCCCGTCCGCGGCACGCCGCTATCGCCTTGCTCGTCACGGCCGTCGTCCTCGTCGTCGCGGAATGGCTCGCCGGGACGATCGGTCGGGCTCGACTGGCCCGGCCGCTGCGAGCCACGGTGGGGACTCGGGAAGCCATCGGCATGGGTCTCGCGCAGGCCGTGGCGTTGCTTCCGGGCGTCTCACGATCGGGAGCGACGATGAGCACGGGTCTGGCCCTGGGGCTGAGGCGCGAGGCCGCAGCCCGGTTCTCCTTCCTCCTCGCGATCCCGGCCATCGCCGGCGCGAACGTGCTCGAGCTCCCGGAGATAGCTCGCGAAGGGATCGGCGCTCCGGAGATCGTCGGCTTCCTCGTGGCTCTCGTGACCGGCTACGCCTGCGTCGCCGTTGTGCTGCGCTACCTGCGGCGATGGAACTTCCTGCCCTTCGCGGGCTACTGCGCCATCTTCGCGGTGGTCGCCTGGATGGCTCTCGAGTAGCGGGGCGACTAGTCCGTTCGGGCTATGCAGCCTGGTCACCCGAGACTGTGTCCCCGATGCCGCTCTGGCTCGTTACTTGGTCGCAAGAGGAGGTGCGCATGGACTGGCGTCGCGAGGATTGGGCTTACGCCGGCGGAACCTTCGTCGCCGCGGCTCTCGTCGCGTACCTGGTCGCCGGCAACTTCGGGCTCGTCCGGATCCCCTTCGCGCCCCCCGACATCGACGGCACCCCGGTACGCGTCCCGGCTCTCGCCGCCTCCTCCACCGACACGTCGCTTCCCGGTCCCATAGAGGTCACAACGTTTGCGCCGACCGAGAAGCCTTCGGGCGCCGCAACACAGCTCACGGATGTGACCGCACCGACGGCAGCCATCGAATCCGCCGGCGGAGCGACCATCTCCGTGACGAAGGGGTCCACCGTCGAAGGCCACGCCGTGGACCTCGGCTCCGGGATAGGTGACGTGGTCGCGATCTTCAACACGGCGTCGGGGGGATCGATGCGGGTTCCTGCGACGCTGGAGTGCCCCAACGCGGATCGCCTGGCCTGTTCGTGGAGCGCGCCGGTGCCCGACGTCGTCGGGAGCTACACCGTCACCGCCGAAGTGACGGATCGTGAAGGCAACATCGGGCTCGCCGAAGCAAAGGACGTGACGGTCGTCAACCTCGGCAAGGTCGTCGAGGACCTGACCGGCGGCCTGGCGCAAACACTTACGGCGGTCGGCGGACTGCTCGGCGGTCTGCTCGGCTGACGCCTACGGGCGCCGGACGCTGCCGTCGACGACGTCGGGGCGTCCGAACGACAGGTACGTGAACCCGAGCTCGGCCATGCGGTGGTGCGACCACAGGTTGCGGCCGTCGACGATCACCGGCCGGCGCAGAGCTTCCTTCACCTGGATCAGATCGGCCTCGACGAACTCCGGCCACTCGGTGAGCACCACCAGAGCGTCGCTTCCTTCGATCGCGCTACGCGCGTCGCCGACGATCTCGGCCCGGGGGAACTCGGCCTTCGCAGCCGCGCCGGCCGCCGGATCGTAGGCCCGCACCTTCGCGCCCTCCGCCTCGAGTGCCGGAACGATGTCGAGTGAGGGAGCTTCCCGGAGATCGTCGGTCCCGGCTTTGAAGGCGAGTCCCCACACACCTATCGTCTTTCCTTCGAGGTTCCAGACCGCGCGGCGAAGCTTGTCCACCACCTCGGTCCTTTGCTCGTTGTTGATGCGCCGGACGTGACCGAGGATCGAAAGGTCGACCCCGAGCTCCTCGGCCTGCGTCATGAACGCCATGAGGTCCTTGGGGAAACAGAACCCGCCGTAGCCGGCGCCCGCGTGCAAGAAGTGCGGGCCGATACGCGGATCCAGACCCATGCCCTGGGCGACGACGCCGACGTCGGCACCGACCTTTTCGCACATCCGCGCGACGGCATTGATGTAGCTGATCTTCATGGCGAGGTAACTGTTGGACGCGTGCTTGATCAGCTCGGCCGTCTCGAGATCCGTGACGATCATCGGACAGCCCGTGCGATCGATGATCGGCGCGTACAACCTCCTCAGGAGAGCTTCGCCTCGTCCTGTCCCGGACAGGCCGACAACTATCCGGTCGGGGTTGAGGGTGTCGTGGACGGCCGAGCCCTCGCGCAGGAACTCGGGGTTCGTCGCCACCTCCATGTCGTGCTCGCGGTGCTCGGCGAGGATGACTTCGACGATGCGGCGGGCCGTATGGACGGGCACCGTCGACTTCTCCACGACGAGCAGCGGCCCGGAGATGGCGCCGGCGATGTCGCGCGTTGCCTGCTCGACGTAGACGAGGCTCGGCCTCCCATCGGGCCGAGGCGGCGTGTTCACGCAGATGAACGCGACGTCGGCTCCTTCCAGCGCCCGCGCGATGGATCCGTCGAAGGTGAGCCCCTTGCCGTGATTGCGTGCGAGCAGGTCCGGGAGCCCCGGCTCGTGGAAAGGTGCTTCGCCGCGCTGCAGCTGCGCGAGGCGGTCCGGATCGGAGTCGACGCCGACGACTTCGTGACCGATCTCCGCGAAGCCGGCAGCGGTGACTAGGCCGACATGCCCACATCCGACGATGACCAACTTCACACGGAGAGCTCCTTAGCGAACCATTCGGCCGTCCGGCGGAGGCCGTCCTCGAGCGGGATCTTCGGCTCCCAGTCCAACACACGGCGAGCCAGCGAGATGTCCGGCCGCCGAACGCTCGGATCGTCCTCCGGACGGGGGCCGAACTCGATGGACGATCGGCTGTTCGTGATCTTCACGATGAGCCGAGCGAGCTCCAGGACCGAGATCTCGTGCGGGTTGCCAAGGTTCATCGGGCCGATGTGGTCGGAATCGGCCAGACGCAGAACGCCCTCGACGAGGTCGTCGACGTAGCACAACGATCGCGTCTGCGAACCGTCACCGTGCACGATCAACGACTCCTGTCGCAGCGCAGCCGTCATGAACGACGGAACGGCACGGCCGTCGTCCATCCGCATCCCCGGACCGAAGGTGTTGAAGAAGCGCGCGACCTTCACGTCGAGTCCGTGGATACGGTGGTAGGCCATGGTCATCGCTTCGGCGAATCGTTTCGACTCGTCGTACACACCGCGTACGCCGACGGGGTTCACATGACCCCAGTAGTCCTCGCCTTGCGGGTTGACCTGGGGATCGCCGTACACCTCGGAGCTCGACGCGAGGAAGAAGCGAGCCTGCTTCTCGCGCGCCAAGCCGAGCGCCTTGTGCGTGCCGAGCGCGCCCACCTTGAGGATCTGGATGGGCAGACGCTCGAAGTCCGCCGGCGAAGCCGGTGAGGCGAAGTGGAAGATCGCATCGACCTTGCCGCTGACGTGGAGGTAGTTCGTCACGTTGTAGTTCACGAGCTCGAAGCCGGGCGCGCCCAAGAGGTGA
>JBOGXL010000087.1:0-2648 GCA_050694575.1 Actinomycetota bacterium
ACCGCCGGGTTGTCGATGAACGTGTCGTTGCCGGGACCGCCGATGACCGTCTCGACGCTGACTATCGTGTCGTTGCCTTCACCGGTGACCGTGCCCGCACTGAAGTCGACGATCAGATCGTTGACGACGTCGGAGTAATCGCCCGTGTCTTGTCCGGCGCCTCCGCTGAGGGCGTCGTCGCCGCCGTTGCCCTGCAGGTTGTCGTCGCCGTCGCCGCCGGTGAGGTTGTCGTTGTCGAGCCCGCCCTTGAGCGAGTCGGCGCCGGTGCCACCGGCCACACCGTCGATGCCCGATCCTCCGGCAATCAGGTCGTCGCCGCCGCGGCCGTCCATCTCGTCGTTGCCGGCGTCGCCGTCGAGGATGTCTCCGGCGTTACCGCCTGTGACGCCGTCTGCGCCCGCACCGCCGGTCACAGGCGGGAAGTCGCCGACGTAACCAGCCGGTGCCACTCCCAGTTGCTGGACGGCGGCAGTACCCGTTCCGTTGCCGCCCTGGCCGCTGATGAAGTCGTTGCCCGCGCGCCCGTCGACGGAGAAGCCTTCGATGCCCGCGATGGTGATGTCGGCGTCGCCGTCTCCGTTGAGCGCCGCGCCGGTGATGTAGGTGTTCAGGCCCTGGCTCGTGCGTCCGAAGACGATGTGATCCGCCCCGCTGCTGCCGATGACCTCCAGGGTGTCGGAGCCACCGGCGAGGGAGCCCTGGAACTCGATCTCGGATGTCCCGGAAAGCTCGGGAAGAAGGCCCGGGCCGAACGGTCCGTTGGTGAGGTCGACGACGAGACGCTCGGGTCCTGCGCTGCCCTGGATGTCGATTACGTTGACGGTGTTGACGGTGCCGCACGGCTGGCCGTTGACACGGATGGTCGTGCTGCCGGGCGCCCTGTCGACGCGGATCTCGCCCTCGGCAGTGGAAACGACGTTGAGCCGGTCGCCCCCGATGAGCGCGCAGCTCACGTCCGCCTCGGCACTGAAGATGGAACCGACGAGCAGCCACGCGGCTGTCGCGACGACCGCCGCCACCGGCAGTGGTGCCTCGAGGACGCGCGACCGTCTCGATGGTGGACGTGCCCGACCAACACCCGCCGTCATATGCACCATGAACCCTCTCCCCTATGGGTTGACCAGCCGCATCATCGTGGAAGAGCCCGCGGTCTTCCGTGAACCAGTACGCAGACGCTCGTGAACAGACGTTTACTCCTTGGAACAGCTGTAACGGGCCCGCCCGGGTCCCTGACCTGCGAGAGCCCGGTTCGCGTCCGAGGCTATCGCAGCCTGAACCGGCCCGGCGGGCGCTGGTGTGTTACATGTTGGTCATGACCGGTCACCCGAACCGCGCCGGGTTCCTCGAGTTGCCGGGCATCGACGACCCCCGCCGACGGACGGTTCGCGACTGGCTCGAGGCCCATCCACGGCCGTCCGGCCGCGCGTTGGCCGAGGCGGGATACGTCGCGCCGCACTGGCCCAAGCCGTGGGGGCTCGAAGCGGATCCGATCAATCAGCTGATCGTCGACGAGGAGCTGCGTCGCGCGGAGGCGGTCCGCCCGGTGAACCCGATAGGGATCGGATGGGCCGGGCCGACGATCATCTACGCCGGAACGCAGGAGCAGAAGGACCGCTACCTGTTCCCGATGCTCGCGGGCGAGGAGCTCTGGTGTCAGCTCTTCTCGGAGCCGGGAGCCGGGTCGGACCTCGCGAACCTCTCCACACGCGCAGTGCGCGACGTTGACGACTACGTCATCAACGGACAAAAGGTGTGGACGTCGCTCGCCCACGCCGCCAAGTTCGGGATCCTCCTCGCCCGCACCGATGCGGAGGCGCCCAAGCACCTCGGCGTCTCGTACTTCATCTGCCCTATGGACACACCCGGCATCGAGGTACGTCCCATCGTTGAGATGACCGGAGCGCACACGTTCAATGAGGTGTTCTTCGACGACGTCCGCCTGCCGGCCTCCACCCTCGTCGGCGAGGAAGGACGCGGATGGGAGCTCGCGAAGGTCACGCTCGCCAACGAGCGCGTGTCGTTGTCGCGCGAGGGAGCGTTATGGGGGAACGGACCGACGGCGCGCGATCTCGTCGACCTGGTGCGCGCGAAGGGCTCCCTCGACGACCCGGTTCTGCGGCAGAGGCTGGCCGAGGTGTACATCGAGGGTGAGCTCCTGGCGCTCATCCGCGTGCGCCTTCTGGCGGCCAAGGTCCGCGGCGAGCAGCCCGGACCGGAGGCTTCGGTGCGCAAAGCGCTGGCCGACGAGCACGGGCAGCACATCATGAACCTCGCGAAGGAGCTTGCCGGCACTTCGGGCATGCTGCTCGACGGTGGACCGATGGGCGAGCTCGACGGAGGTTGGGCTCGCGGCTTCCTCTTCGCTCCCGCGCTGACCGTCGGCGGCGGCACCTCGGAGATCCAGCGCAACATCATCGCGGAGCGCGTGCTCGGGCTGCCGCACGATGTCGACGTCGAGAAGGGCAAGACCTGGGCGGAGGCCCGGAAGAGCCCGAGCAAGCTAGCTCACGGCGCGTAGCTGGACCGCGCCTGCACGCCCCAGTGCTCGTCCAGCTTCGTCAGGATCCACAACGACCGATGCGTCGCGTACTTCTCGCCGTCGGCGTGATAGCGGCTGAAGGTGACGTCGAAGTGGACCTTGTCTGCGC
>JBOGXL010000088.1:0-5706 GCA_050694575.1 Actinomycetota bacterium
CGCCGCTACTACCTCCACCGGTGGCCCTCGCAGCGGTCTATGAAGCGCATCCGGGCGAAGGTGAAGGTGCTCACACGCCGGAGTCGGATCCACGTCGACCTCGGCGAGATCATCGGGAGTCTCAACCCGGTGCTGCGCGGCTGGGGAAACTACTTTCGTACGGGCAACGCCGCTTGCAAGTTCAACCAGATGGACGCCTACGTGAGACGTCGACTGATCGGCATGCAGCGCAAGCGTTACGGCCGGGCATGGACGCCGAAGCGGGCAGCCGTCTGGACGAGCGATTGGCTACGGGACCAAGGCCTGCACCGGTTGCGCGGGACCGTTCGCTACCCGGAGGTGTCGTTGCTGTGACCAGAAGACCATCGGAAAGCCGTGTGCGGGAAAATCGCACGCACGGTTTGAAAGGGGGTGGCTGGAAACAGGCCCGCTAACGCGGGTACTGCGCCAGCATCTACCAATGGCCGAGGAGGATCTGTACCAGGCGCGTCTCGACAAGGTCGAAGCCATCCGCGCGGCGGGCGACGATCCCTGGCCCACGCGGTTCGACCGCACCCACGTCGCGGCGCAACTGCACGACGAGCTCGCCGACCTCGCCGCCGGCTCGGACAGCGGCCGCACGGTTTCCGTCGCCGGTCGGCTCACCTCCTCGCGCTCCCAGGGCAAGATCGCCTTCGGCGACCTCGTCGACACGTCTGGGAAGATCCAGCTCTTCGTCCCGGAAGACGTCGTGCAGTCCTTCGAATCCTTCGACGTCGGCGACATAGTCGGAGCGCAAGGGGAGGTCGTCCGAACCAAGCGCGGCGAGCTGTCCGTTCGGACTAGCTCCGTCGTCCTGCTGGCCAAAGCCCTGATCGCGCCGCCTTCGAAGTGGCACGGCCTGATAGACACCGAGATCCGGTACCGCCAGCGCTACCTCGACCTGTTGGCCACCCCCGAGGCGCGCCGTATCGCCGAGCTCCGCTCCGAGGCAGTGAGGTCGATGCGACGCTTCTTCGACGCGCGCGACTTCCACGAGGTGGAGACGCCGATCCTGCATGCCGTCCCGGGAGGAGCGACGGCGCGCCCGTTCGTGACCCACCACAACGCCCTCGACGCCGATCTTTACCTCCGTGTCGCTCCCGAGCTGTATCTCAAGCGTCTGGTCGTCGGAGGGATGGAGCGGGTCTATGAGATCGGCCGCGTCTTCCGCAACGAGGGGATCGGGTACAGGTGGAACCCCGAGTTCACGATGCTCGAGGCCTACCAGGCCTACACCGACTATCGCGACATGGAGGTCCTCATCACCGAGCTCTTCGCTGCGACGGCGCAAGAGACACTCGGGTCGGCGTCCTTCGAGTTCGAAGGCCACCGCATCGACTTCGGCGCCGACTGGCGCCGCGCGACGTTCGTCGACCTCGTTGCCGAGGCGACGGGAGAGAAGATCTCCTTCGATGTCCCCATCGACGATCTGCGCAACCTCGCCGCGCGCCATGACGTCGAGGTCCAGCCGTGGTGGGGGCACGGCCTGGTCATCGCCGAGCTCTACGAGAGGCTCGTCGAGCCGAACATCGTCGAGCCGACCATCGTGGCCGACCATCCGCTGGAGATCTCGCCGCTGGCCCGCACGCACCCCGACGACCCCAACCTCGTCGAGCGCTTCGAGCCCATCGTCGTGGGCCGCGAGCTCGGCAATGCCTTCAGCGAGCTCAACGACCCGGTGGAGCAGCGCCGGCGCTTCGAGGCCCAAGTGCGGGCTCGCGAGCACGGCGACCTCGAGGCCAACCCGGTGGACGAGGCCTACGTCCGGGCCCTCGAGTACGGCCTGCCGCCCACGGGGGGCCTCGGGGTGGGCGTGGACCGGTTGGTCATGCTCCTGACCGGGGTCCATTCGATACGGGAGGTCATCCTTTTCCCTGCATTACGCCCCCGAGGGGACGAAGAAGAAGGAGAAGAGGGTTAAGAAGGCACGGAACGAGAAACACGTCCCAGGCGTTTGATTAGGTAGGACGGGCAGCACCGGGACCACGGGTATACTCGGGCCACCGGACCCCGGAGAGTGATATTCACAAGGGGGCAAAACCCCCTCGGGGTGGAGGTAGTCGATGTTCGAGAGGTTCACCGACAGGGCGCGGCGTGTCGTCGTCCTGGCCCAAGAAGAAGCTCGGCTCCTGAATCACAACTACATCGGGACCGAGCACCTGCTGCTGGGCCTCATCCACGAGGGTGAGGGCCTGGCCGCCAAGTCTTTGGAGTCCCTCGGGGTGTCGCTCGACCAGGTCCGTTCCCAGGTCGAGGACATGATCGGCGTCGGCACGGCGACCCCGCAGGGTCACATCCCTTTCACGCCGCGTGCCAAGAAGGTTCTCGAGCTGTCGCTCCGCGAAGCGCTCCAGCTCGGCCACAACTACATCGGCACCGAGCACATCCTCCTGGGCCTTCTGCGCGAGGGCGAAGGCGTGGCCGCGCAGGTCCTCATGAAGATCGGCCTGGACATGCAGAAGGTCCGCCAGACGGTCCTCCAGCTGATGCAGGGCTACCAGGGCCAGCAGGGCGAGGGCAAGCCCGGCGGCGAAGCGCCGTCCGGGTCGCTCGTCCTCGATCAGTTCGGCCGCAACCTCACCGCCCTCGCGGCCACGGCCAAGCTCGACCCCGTCATCGGACGCGAGCGCGAGATCGAGCGCGTCATGCAGGTCCTGTCGCGCCGGACGAAGAACAACCCCGTCCTCATCGGCGAGCCGGGCGTGGGCAAGACGGCCATCGTCGAGGGCCTCGCCCAGCGCATCATCCAGAAGGAAGTCCCGGAGACGCTTTCGAACAAGCAGATCTACACGCTCGACCTCGGCGCCCTCGTCGCCGGGTCGCGCTACCGCGGTGACTTCGAAGAGCGGCTGAAGAAGGTTCTCAAGGAGATCCGTCAGCGCGGCGACATCGTCCTGTTCATCGACGAGCTGCACACGCTCGTGGGAGCCGGCGCCGCCGAGGGCGCGATCGACGCGGCGTCGATCCTCAAGCCGATGCTCGCCCGAGGCGAGCTCCAGACCATCGGCGCGACCACGCTCTCCGAGTACCGCAAGCACCTCGAGAAGGACGCCGCCCTCGAGCGCCGGTTCCAGCCCATCCAGGTCGAGGAGCCGTCGGTCACCGAGACCATCGAGATCCTCAAGGGCCTGCGCGAGGGCTACGAGCAGCACCACCGCGTGGTCATCACCGACGAAGGCATCGTCTCGGCGGCGAACCTGGCCGACCGCTACATCACCGACCGCTTCCTGCCCGACAAGGCCATCGACCTCATCGACGAGTCGGGCTCGCGCATGCGGCTGCGCAAGCTGTCCAAGCCTCCGGAGCTCAAGGAGCTCGACGACCGCATCACCTTGCTCAAGACCGAGATGGACACCGCCGTCGAGCAGCAGGACTTCACCCGGGCCCAGGACCTCAAGGGTCAGGTGCAGACGCTCGGGCGCGAGCGCCGCGAGAAGGAAGAGGCGTGGCGCTCCGACGAAGGCGAGATCTACGGCGTCATCGGTGAGGAAGAGATCGCCGAGGTGCTCGCCGCATGGACGGGCATCCCCGTCCACCGTCTCACCGAGGAGGAGTCGGCGAAGCTCCTGCGCATGGAGGACGAGCTCCACAAGAGCTACGTCTCGCAGGAAGAAGCGGTCAAGGCCGTCTCCCGCGCCATCCGACGCACGCGCGCCGGTCTGAAGGACCCCAAACGCCCGTCCGGATCGTTCATCTTCCTCGGGCCGTCCGGCGTCGGGAAGACGAAGCTTGCCAAGACGCTCGCCGACTTTTTGTTCGGCGACGAGGACGCGCTCATCCAGATCGACATGTCCGAGTACATGGAGAAGCACACCGTGTCTCGCCTGGTCGGCTCGCCGCCCGGCTACGTCGGTTACGAAGAGGGTGGCCAGCTCACCGAAGCCGTTCGCCGGCGTCCGTACTCGGTCGTGCTCTTCGACGAGATCGAGAAGGCCCACTACGACGTCTTCAACGTCCTGCTGCAGATCCTCGAGGACGGACGACTCACCGACGCCCAGGGTCACCACGTCGACTTCAAGAACTCCGTGATCATCATGACCTCCAACCTCGGCACGACCGACATGGCCAAGTCCAAGGGCATCGGCTTCTCGATGCAGGGCGACGACGAGCTTCCGTACGAGCGCGTGAAGGAGAAGGTGCTGTCGGAGCTGAAGCGCAACTTCCGTCCCGAGCTGCTGAACCGGATCGACGAGGTCATCGTCTTCCACGCGCTGTCGCGCCAGCAGGTCAAGGAGATCGTCGATCTCGAGATCCTGCGCGTGCAGGAGCAGCTCCGCAGCCGCGGCATGGGACTCGAGCTCACCGAGCCCGCCAAGGACCTGCTCGCCGAGAAGGGCTACGACCCCGCGATGGGGGCCCGTCCGCTGCGCCGGACGATCCAGCGCCTCGTCGAGGATCCGCTGTCGGAGAAGGTGCTCTGGAAGGAGTTCCGACCCGGACAGACGGTCGTCGTGGACGCCGCCGACGGAGAGATCGTCTTCTCCGGGCGGGACGAGCCGGAACTCGAGCTACCCGAGCCCGTGGAGGTCGGTAAGCCCGGGCCGGCCGTTTCGAGCGACTAGTCGCCGGTATCTCGGTCGGCGGGGCACCGGTCCGCTAGTCTCGGACATACTCGCTTGCTCCGGCCTCGCCGTCGCGGCGCTGCGTAACTCGCGCGGCCCGGCGCCCCGCCGCCCAAACGGAACCGTCGGTGGTTCGTAGTACGGTCGGGTTTCCTTCCCCGCGTGGCTATGGCTTCCGTGTCTGCGCTCGGGGTTGTGCCGGGGGTTGCTTCGCCTCGGCTGTACGACCGTGTCGTCGATGTGTTGGCGGCGCGGCACTACAGTCCGCGGACGGTCGAGGCTTATGTCGCGTGGATCGGACGGTTCGTGCGGTTCCACGAGGGGCGGCATCCGCTTGAGCTGGGGGTCGAGGACGTTAACCGGTTCGTGTCCGACCTCGCGGTGCGCGGGAAGGTCGCCGCGGCGACTCAGAACCAGGCGCTGGCGGCGATCCTCTTCCTGTACAGACGTGTCCTAGACCGTCCGCTGGATAGGGTCGAGGGGATCGTCCGCGCGCACCGGCCCAAGCGGCTTCCCGTCGCGTTGACCGAGGAGGAGGTCGCAGCCGTCCTCGATCTCATGGACGGTACGCCGCAGCTAGTCTGCCTGGTGCTGTACGGGTCGGGGCTGCGGTTGCTCGAGGCGCTCGAGCTTCGGGTAAAGGATCTGGACTTCGCTCGTGGCGAGGTGATCGTGCGGGCGGGTAAGGGGGACAGGGACCGAGTGACGATGCTGCCCGCGTCACTCGTCGATCGTCTGAGGGCACACCTCGTCGTCGTCCGCGAGCAGCACATGGCAGATCTCGCGGCCGGACTCGGTCGGGTTCCGCTCCCGCACGCGCTTGTCAGGAAGTACGTCAAAGCCGACCGCGAGTGGGCATGGCAACGAGTCTTTCCGGCCGCTTCGCACTATGTCGATAGACACACCGGTGTACGTTACCGTCATCATCTCCACGAGTCGGTCGTGCAGAAGGCGGTGCGCGAGGCCGCGAAGCGATCCGGCATAGCGAAGCGCATCACCACCCATACGTTCCGGCACTCCTTCGCAACCCAACTCCTCCGGAACGGATACGACATCCGGACGGTCCAAGAGCTCTTGGGGCACGCTGATGTACGGACGACGATGATCTATACGCACGTGCTGA
>JBOGXL010000089.1:0-4867 GCA_050694575.1 Actinomycetota bacterium
CTGAACGCCATCGCTCTCGCCGATCAGCTCATCCGCGCCGGCGAGGTGGGCCGTGTCGTCGCCGGTGGCATGGAATCGATGACACAGGCGCCCTACCTCGCACCCAAGCTACGTTTCGGCGCCCGGATCGGAGACGCCGAGCTGATCGATTCGATGATGTACGACGGGCTGTTCTGTGCCTTCGACAGGAAGTCGATGGGGCTGGCGACCGACGAGTACAACGAGCGCTTCGAGCTCACGCGCCAGGAGCAGGACGAGTTCGCGGCGCGTTCGCACCAATTGGCGGCCAAGGCGATGGAGACGGGTCGCTTCGAGGATGAGATAGTTCCCGTGGACGTCCCCCAACGGAAGGGTGACCCGGTCGTCGTCACGCGCGACGAGGGTGTACGTGCCGACACGACGATCGACTCGCTGGGCGGTCTGCGTCCGGCGTTCGCGAAGGAAGGGACCATCACCGCCGGCAATGCCTCCCAGATCTCAGATGGTGGTGCGGCCGTGGTCGTGATGTCGGCCGACGAAGCCGTCGAGCGTGGATTGGAGCCGCTGGCGACTATCGTCGCGCACGGGATGGTCGCCGGGCCCGACGCCTCGCTGCACGAGCAGCCGGCCAACGCGATCAAGGCCGCACTCGCGAAGACCGATCTCAAGGAGAGCGACCTCGAAGTCGTAGAGATCAACGAAGCCTTCGCGTCTGTAGGCATCGTGTCTGGTCGCGCGCTCAATGTCGATCAGGAAGCGATCAATCCCAACGGCGGCGCTATCGCGCTGGGTCACCCGATCGGCATGTCGGGCGCGCGTCTCACCATCACGCTTGCGCACGAGCTGCGCAGGCGCGGCGGTGGCGCGGGCGCCGCTGCTCTGTGTGGCGGCGGCGGTCAAGGCGACGCGCTGATCCTGCGGGTTTAGCCGGACTCCTTGAGCGCGCGCGGAGCGCTAGGGGCCGCCACGGCGCATCCCAGGCTGCTGACGTGGGTCTTCGCCCGCGTCATGCTGGCGAACTTCGGGTACTTCCTGTCGCTCGGCGTCATGAACATCGCGCTGCCGCGCTTCATCGAGGGCCCGCTGGGCTCGACCGACGTCGGTGTCGGTCTGGGCGTCGGTTCGTTCACCGTGACAGCGCTGCTGCTACGGCCGTTCTCCGGACGGTTCGGCGATCGCCGCGGACGACAGCTGCCCATCGCCATCGGCGCCGTGCTGCACACGGTGGCGGTGGCCGGCATGATCCTGTCGTCGTCACTCGTCCACGTCGTCGCGCTGCGGCTGCTCACCGGCGTGGCCGAGGCGTTGTTCTTCGTCGGCGTATCGACGGCCGCCCAGGACCTGGCTCCCGATCACCGGCGCGGCGAGGCGGCGAGCGTGTTCTCGCTGTCCCTGTTCGTCGCGCTGGCGATAGGGCCCGTCGCCGGTGAGACGGTTCTCGATCGCTTCGGCTACGACGCGGTGTGGGGCTTGGCGGCCGGAGCCGCTGCCTTCGGGGCGATCCTCGCCATCACGATCCCCGACACGCGTGTGGACCCGAGTGCCGACGGAAAGCCCGGCCCCCTGATCCACCCGGCCTCCCTGCGACCGGGGCTGATCCTCGGGTGCGCGATCTGGGGGTTGGCGGCCTTCGGGCCCTTCGTACCGCTCTACGCCCTCGAGCTCGGGATGAGCGGTGCGCGGATGGTCCTGCTGGCCAACTCCTTGACCATCCTCGCCGTCCGCAGCATCGGGGCGCGGATCCCAGACCAGCTCGGGCCGTTGCGCACCGCTCGCTTCGCTCTCATCTGCAATCCGTGTGGGCTCGCGGTCATGGGGTTGTGGCAGGACGTGCCGGGACTTTTCGTCGGCGCGATAGTCCTCGGGATCGGGCAGGCCCTGGCCTTCCCGGCGCTGATGACCATCGCGGTCAACAGCGCTCCGGCGTCCGAGCGCGGGTCGGTGATGGGCACGTTCACGGCCTTCTTCGACCTGTCCTTCGGCGGCGGGGCGATAGTTCTTGGAGCGGTCGCGCATGCCGTCGGGTACAACGGGGCGTTCCTCACGGCGATGGGCGTGGCGTCCATCGGGCTGATGGTGCTTCTCGCCGCTCCGCCGAAGGTGCCCGTCGGCACGCTCAGGTCGTCACCCGTCCTGGCCATCGAACCGCCCGGAGAATGACGCGAGGGCCGCTGTAAAAGGCGGCCCTCGCGACGTTCGTCCCCCAGCTACGAAGCCGGTGCGATGTTGTTGTTCAGCCGGAAGAAGTTCTCCGGGTCGTACTTCGCCTTGATCTCGGCGAGCCGCTTGAGGTTCCGGCCGTGGGCGCTGTCCACCCCGGCGTTCGTAGGCTCGTCGGCGATGCTCGTGAAGTTGAGGTACACGCGGCCCGTGCCGAGGGCGTGGACCTCGCCCCACGACTCGCGTACCCAGGAGATCACCTTGTCGTCGTCGGCCTCGTCGTGCCAGTTCCCGTCGACCGAGACCATCCAGTTGGCCGACCGCTCGCTGTAGGCCGTGTCTTCGGGATCGACGTCGTTGATCGCACCACCCATGAAGAACGTGACGACGAACACCCTTTCGTGCGGGCGATTCTGGGCCTTGTCGACAACGACGTCGAGCACCTCGTCGGTGAGGTCCTGCACGTACGTGGACTTCCAGTAGCTCCGTAGAGAACCGCGCTGGAAGAACTCGTCGAAGGCCTGCTGGACGCCCGCGAACGGGATGATGTCGGAGATGTCGGCCATGGGTGTGCCGATGTCTCGCAGAGGCTGGATGATCTTCATCCCTTCTTCCGGGTCACCGGCGTACACCGCACCCGTCACGATGAACGGTGTGTTGTGGATCTCCGGCGGCGTGTGCTCGCTCGCCGGCAGCGTCGTGCAGCCGATGAGCGCCGAGATCTCGTTCGGTACGGTCTTCGCCCAATCGCGGAACGCGCGGTAGACGTTCGGAGCGTCGCTGACCGGATGGAAGACGCCGGCGAAGGCGACCATCGGTCCGACCGGGTGCAGGCGGAAGGTGAACGACGTGACGATGCCGAAGTTGCCTCCACCACCCCGGATCGCCCAGAAGAGATCGGGGTTCGACTCGGCGGAAGCCGTGCGCACCCGTCCGTCCGCGCAGACGACCTGCGCCGACACGAGGTTGTCGATGGACAAGCCGTACTTCCGCCGGACCCACCCCTCGCCCCCACCGAGTGTGAGGCCGGCGACCCCGGTGTCGGAGACGACACCGCACGGGGCGACGAGTCCGTGGATCTGTGTCTCGCGGTCCATGTCCCCGACGAGCGCGCCGCCCTGCACGCGCACCGTCTTCGCCTCGAGGTCGACCTCGGCGGCGTTCATGGCGGCGAGGTCGATCAGCATCCCGCCGTCGACACTCGAGAGCCCGGCGACGGAGTGACCGCCGCCCCGGATGGCGACCATGAGGCCCTGAGTGCGGGCGAAGTTGACCGCGTCGATGACGTCAGCCGTGCCGCCGGCCTGGATGACGAGGGCCGGACGTCCCGGATGCATCGCGTTGTAGGGTGCACGAACCATCACAAACCCGGGGTCCTCCGGTGTGAGGACGTTACCCCTGATCGTCATGCGGAGCTCTTCGAGCGCCTCGTCGGCAATCTTCGCAGCGGATCCCGTCAGCGTCGCCACACTCGTGGCCATGCGCTACCCCCTTCTCCCAGTGGAATCTCATTTCAGCCTATGCCCCGCGCAAACGCAACTCGCGCGAACCTCTGTGACCTAGACGCCCATTGTGTGAGAGCGAGGGCAACCGCTTGTATGCAGTTGTACGCGTTCGCTATGTCAGGCCTTAAGCAGTGATCGCCCGGCGCAGCCGCCACGCGCCCAACGGGAACAGCACGACCACGAAGCCGGCGAGGACCGCCAGCTCCGTGGTGATGTCGGAGAAGCCGCCGCCCCGGCCGATGAGGTCTATCCAGGCGTCCATCGCCCACGCGTGCGGGAACAGGTGGCCCAGGCGCTGCATCGGCTCGGGGACTATCTCGAGCGGCCACATGCACCCGCCGAGCATGCCCATGGCGATGCCCATCGGGGCGCCGATGGCGCCGGCCTGCTCGGGCGTGCGGAACACCGTCCCGAAGAGCATCCCCACCGCCGTCCCGACGAGGACGAAGAGGACGATGACGGCGGTGGCCGCGAGGGGAGCCCCCCACGTCACGCCGAAGAGCAAGGTTCCGACGAGGAAGATGAAGAGCGCCTGGAATCCCGCTATGGCGAATCGGCTCAGGGCCTCGCCGGCGAGGATGGCTCTTGCCGTCGTCGGGGTGCCGAGCATCCGATGCGTCACGCGTAGTCGACGCGACTGGATGAGCAGCGCCGAGCCGGCCAGCGACGTGATGAACACGAACAGGATCAGGTTCGACGGAGCCTGATAGCCGATCCCGGGCGGAAGATAGCTCTGCTCTTCGGCGGCGCCGATGACCTCGGATTCGACACCTATGGCGACGTCGGACAGCAAGCTCCTCGTTCGCCGGGCCTGGTCCACACCATCCTCGAACGAGCGTCCGGAACGCTTTGCGACGAAGGATGCCGCTTGGACGACCGCGCCCTGGCGTGAGATCGCTTCGGACACCACCGACCGCACGGCCGCGGGGAATCCACGCGTCTGATCGACGAGGAGCTCGACCGTGGCCGCCCGGCCGGCGCGAAGCGATACGTCGTAGTCGCGAGGCAGGACTATACCCGCGGCGATACCGCCACGCCTGACGAGCTTCGCCATGCTCTCTCGATCGTCGAACGACTCGAGCTCGAGCGACGGCTGGCGGTCGAGCGAACGCCGAAGCTCGGCCCCCAACGGGCCACTGCCCTCGTCCACGATCCCGACGGGGAACTCGGGATCGTCGAACCGCGACGTGGCATTGCCGATGATGAAGATCAGGAGGACGGGA
>JBOGXL010000090.1:0-5405 GCA_050694575.1 Actinomycetota bacterium
CCCGTCCCACGATCGTGATGGCGTGGGCCGGAAGCACCCGCGCGTCCCATCCTCCGAGAGGTGACAGTCGCAGGAAGCCGTCGTCCTCGACGTAGGACACCAGGAAGCCGACCTCGTCCATATGGGCATCGAGGAGCAAGGTCTCCGGGCGGCGACCGTTGCGGGTCGCAATCACGTTGCCGAGCCTGTCGACGCGAACGTCGTCGACGAGTGGTGATACCTCGTCGATGACGATCTGCCGCACGGTGTCTTCGAAGCCGCTCGGGGCTATCGCCTCTGAGAGACGGCGCAGCAGATCTATCCGACCGGCCGTCACGAGTTGTCCGCGATCCCCACTGCCTCGTCGGCCGCGAGCTTATCGATCTCGTCGTCGGAGTAGCCGGCTTCGCGCAGCACGTCGCGCGTGTGCGCTCCCGACTCCGGTGCGGGCGCCGAAACGGCGCCGGGGGTTCGCGAGAGCCGAGGCGCGGGCGCCGGCTGGATGATCTCGTGGCCGCCCTTCACGTGGGTCGATCGCTCGGCGTTGTACGGATGTGCGGGTGCCTCTTGCGGCGTGAGGACGGGATACGTGCACGCATCGCGATCCTGGAAGATCTCCGTCCATTCGTCGCGCGTCTTCGTTCTGAAGATCGCGGCTACCCGCTCCTTCAGCTCGGGCCACATCGACTGATCGTGCTGCCTCGCGAAGTCGGGATCGTCCTTCACGCCTAAGCCGTCGACGAACTCCGCGTAGAATTGAGGCTCGATCGCCCCGACCGACATGTAGCCGCCGTCGGACGTCTCGTAGACCTCGTAGAAATGGGCCCCCGTGTCGATGAGGTTCGTCCCGCGTGGTCCCCACATGTTGTGCTGGACGGCTGCAGCGAGGAAGGAGAAGAGGTTCATGGCACCGTCGACCATGGCAGCATCGACGATCTGCCCCCTTCCGGATCGTTCCCGTTCGAGGAGCGCCAGCGCGATGCCGAACGCGCACAGCAGGCCTCCGCCCGCGAAGTCGCCGATGAGATTGATGGGCGGCAGCGGACGGTCGTCCCGTCGCCCCAGGGCGTGGAGCACCCCCGACACGGCGATGTAGTTGATGTCGTGTCCGGCCCGCAGCGCCAACGGCCCTTCCTGGCCCCACCCGGTGAGCCGTGCGTAGACGATCCGCTCGTTCCGGGCGTGGACGTCGTCCGGGCCCAGGCCGAGCCGCTCCATGACCCCGGGACGGAACCCTTCGAGCAGGACGTCGCAGGTATCGAGGATCCGCATGGCCGCTTCGACGCCGTGCGGCGTCTTGAGATTCAGACCTATGGAGCGCTTGCCTCGGCTGAGCGTGTCGCCGAAGGCCGGGATGTCGGCACCGAGGGGCACGCGGTCGACACGGATCACGTCCGCCCCCATGTCGGCCAGGAGCATGGCGCCGTAGGGGCCGGGCGCCAAGCGCGAGAAGTCGAGAACGCGGATGCCTTCGAGCGGTCCGGCCATGGGTTCTGCGAGT
The DNA here is from genome assembly GCA_050694575.1 of Actinomycetota bacterium. Lineage (GTDB taxonomy): Bacteria > Actinomycetota > JAICYB01 > JAICYB01 > JAICYB01 > JBOGXL01. The sequence goes on from JBOGXL010000090.1 coordinate 1,481, forward strand.
CTATGGGAGCATTGAGTCCCTTGGCGAAGAGAGCTGCGTTCTTCGATCTGGATCGCACACTGCTCGGCGACTCGTCGGGTCTTCTGATCATGGACGCGATGAAGGAGCGCGGCCTGATCTCCGACCGGGAGCAGGCCGTCGCCGATGTCGGACGCCGCTTCTACAGGCTCGTCGGCGAGACGTGGATCGGTATGCAGCTCACCCGTCGTTCGTTGTCTCGCGTCGCCGGGTGGTCGCGACAGGACCTTCGCGAGGCGGCCGAACGCTCCGTCGACAAGCTCGACGCCGCCGTCTACGAGGAAGCGCGAACGCTGATCGACCGGCACAAGTCCCAAGGTCACCTCGTCTGCATCGCGACGAGCACAGGGCGCGACATCGTCGAGCCGCTCGCCGACCGCCTCGGCGTCGACCGGCTCATCGCCACCGAGTACGAGGAAGAAGAAGGTCTGTTCACGGGAAATCTCATCGGGAAGTGGTTGTGGGGGCCGGACAAGGCCGAGGCCGTGCGCGCGTTCTGCGAGCAGGAGGGGATCGACCTCGACGAGAGCTACGCCTACACCGACAGCTACTACGACCGTCCGCTGCTCGAGATGGTCGGCTATCCACGCGTCGTCAATCCGGACTTCCTGCTGCGCGCGTTCGCCGTCCGGAAGGGATGGCCCGTGCTCGGCTTCAAGAACAGGTCGGGCCTCCCAAAAGTCGCCCTCGAGCCCTACGATCTGCTTCGTCCGCTCGGGCACCCGTTGTTGTCACCCGTCAATCTCGTCGTCGAGGGCGTGCCGCTGATCCCGCGTAACGGCGCCGTGATCCTCGCGGCCAACCATCGCTCGTACCTCGACCCCGTCGTCCTGACCGCCGTTGCGTTTCGCCGAGGGCGCAAGCCGCGCTACCTCGGGAAGAAGGAGGTATTCGACGTCCCCGTCGCCGGGCAGCTCATGCGCGCTCTCGGCCAGATCCGCGTCGACAGGGGTACGGGGGATGCCGCTCCGCTCAAGCAGGCTGTGGAGGCTCTGGAACGCGGCGAGGCGATAGGCGTGTTCCCTCAGGGGACCATCCCTCGCGGCGAGGCGTTCTACGAGCCAGTTCTGCGCGGCCGAACCGGTGTCGCCCGGTTGGCTCTAGCGACAGACGCTCCGGTCGTGCCGGTGGCGCTTTGGGGGACCGAGAAGATCTGGCCCCGCAATTCGCGTCTGCCGAAGATCGGTGAGCTCGTTGCACGCAAGCCCGTTTACGCGAAGGTCGGTGAGCCGATGTACCTCAAGCTGCCGCCGGGCACGACGCCCGGCAGCGCCGCGTACCACGACCTCACCCAGCAAGTGATGGAGCGCATCGTGCAGCTCCTGCCCGAGCACGTGCGCAATCCCGCCGCCCCTACGTCCGAGCAGATCGAGGCGGCCACGCCGCCGACCGCCGAAGACGCCTAACCGAGCGCTTCGTACACCCGGTCGGGGTAGTCGGAGGTGATCCCGTCGACGCCGATCTCCACGACGCGCGCGATGTCCGCGGGTTCGTTCGTCGTCCAGACGTGCACCTGAACGTCTTGTTCGTGGGCGGCGCCGACGAGCTCGCGTGTCAGGTCGGGGGTCGAGTGGCGCGGAGCGGCCACGTGGTACCCGCGCTCGCGACACAAGGCCAGGTTCTCGGCGGCGCCCATGCCCATCCCGGCGGGAAGTTCGGGGACGCTGAGGAACCCCAATGCGGCACCGTCGTGCCTCCGCTTGATCGCGTCGAGCGTCGGACCCCAGAAGCAGATGGTGACGAGACGATCTATGGGGAACCGGGTTTCCGCGAGTAGTGAGACGAAAGCCGCCGCGTACCGCTGGCCGGACGGGTCGTAGCTGCGCTGACCCGGGATGTTTTTGATCTCGAAGATCAGCTGCCAACCTTCGTCTCGTCCTTCCAGGAGGATGTCGCGGACGCGCGGTACCGCTTCCGGCTCCCATCCCGGCCACTCGGCGGCAGCGTTGCACCGTTGGAGCTCCTCGGACGTGCGATCGGCGACGAAGCCCGTCGCATCGGTGGTCCGATCGAGGGTGTCGTCGTGGATTGCCATCAGCTCGCCGTCGGCGGCGAACTGTCCGTCGAGTTCCATCCAGACGCCGGGGTATTCGGCGTGGGCTCGGCGATACGCGCCGAGCGTGTTGGCCGGCGCGTGACCGGATCCACCGGCGTGGGCGACGACGATCGGTCCCGTCACGCGGACGAGTCTGCCCGATAGCATGCGTGCTCAACCAGCGACAGCCATCGCGAGCGAGAGGAGTCGACGTGGCGTTGGAGAACGTGAAGGCGCTCATCGGAACCGAGCTCGGGGTCGGCGACTGGTTGGAGGTCACGCAGGAACGCATCGATCGGTTCGCCGAGGCTACCGGTGATCACCAGTGGATCCACGTCGACCCGGAACGCGCGGCCCAAGGACCCTTCGGGACGACCATTGCCCACGGGTATCTGACCTTGTCCCTGATCCCTTCGCTGGGCGGCGGCGGCCTGCCCGTCACCGGGGCGAAGATGGGCATCAACTACGGGCTCGACCGCGTCCGGTTCATCGCCCCGGTCAAGGTGGGCTCGCGCGTACGCGCTCGTCGCAAGCTCGTCGATGTGACCGAAGGCGAAGGCTTCCTGCAGCTCAAGGTCGAGGTGACGGTGGAGATCGAGGGCCAGGACAAGCCCGCGGCCATCGCCGAGACCCTGTCCCGCGCGTACTTCTAGGGCTCTACCTCCGGCTGGTCGCGGCGGGGTAGCGCACGGCCGCGACCGTCGCGTTCGCGCCGTGGATCTGTCCGGCTTCGGCGACGGCTTCCTCGACCGTCTCGAAGGGCTCGAAGCCGACGTGCCGAGGGAGCAAGGGGTCCTCGGCCCCCGCGACGAACACGCGCCCGGCGTGCTTGAGCCGTTTCAGCGGGAAGATCGCCATGATCCCGTGCACGCCGTGGAACGCGTTGCGATGGCGGTAGGCGTCGATGTACTCCGCCCGTGTCGCGAAGTCGTCCTCGAATCGCTCGCGCGCTTCGTACGGGTCGAGCGTCTGCGTGAGGACTCGCTCCCAGACCTCCGGATACGACGCATGGTGCTGGGCATTCCATTGGTTGCGGCACGGCGTCGCGAGCACGACGGTACAGCCGGGCTTGCCGAAGGCTTCTATAACTCCGCCCATATAGCCCAATCCCGTCGAGATGAGCGTCAGGATCGGGTTCATCGACGAGTAAGCGCCGTACGGACTCCAGTCGGGCACGCCGTACACCACGATGTCCACCTTCTCGGCTACCAGGTCGCGCCGGTTGCGCTGATGCGCGCGCATGATCTCCACGGTCTTGGCCCGGGTCGCGTCCACCGACCCGCCGAGGACCTGTGACACTTGCAGCGGATTGGCCTGCACGGTTTCGAGCTTGAAGATGCGGCCGGCGCCCAGCTCCTTCGTCACCAGGGCGCCCATCTCATCGAGCATCTCGTGCATGCGATTACGGTCGAACGACATCGACATGTCGTCGGGGTTGTGGTGCGCTCGTATCGACCGGAACGTCGACAATCCGACACAGATCGACTTCCAGCCGCCTGAGAAGCCGCGCACCGTCGAGCAGTTCAGGTAGATCGTGAGGTCGTCGTCGACGACTGCCTTGTTCAGCTCGACGTGGTAGCCGTACTCCGTCGTCCCGAGATGGACGAGGTTGTCGGCGTCTTCTGCGTCGTGGCAGTACAAGCGATCACCGAACTCGCGGACGAGATCGTCCCCGATGAGCTTGGACAGCTCGTCGTGCGTGAACTTCCGGTGCAGCGCGTTGGCGCAGATGAGTCGTACGTCCTCGCGCTTCACGCCGCCGCGCTCGAGCTCGGCGAGGATGATCGGGATCGCCGTCGACCAGACCGGACCGTATTGTCCAACCGTCGCGTCGTCGAACGCGATGGTCACCTTCGCGCCCGGTTTGGCGAG
>JBOGXL010000091.1:0-4843 GCA_050694575.1 Actinomycetota bacterium
GCTCGCTCGACGAGCGCTTGGGACCCGTTCGTGACCGGGTGCGCTCGTCCGGATGGGACGCCTGCGTCGTGGTGAACGAGGCCGACGTCGTCCTCGGCCTCCTGCGCGCGGGCGAGCTCGAGCGCGACGCCGACAGCGTGATCGCGGAGGTGATGCGCCCCGGGCCGAGCACCTTCCGTCCCTTCGTTGGCATCCATGAGATGGCGAAGTACATGACCGACCACGACACAGTGAGCTCACCCGTCACGACGTCGGATGGTCGCCTCGTCGGGTTACTGCTTCGTGACGATGCCGTCAGGGCCGCTTCCGATCACGACGCTGGCGACGACGGATGACCGACGAGCTCGACGAGCCCCGTTGCATCTGCGTCGGCTGCGGATCGTCGATCGATGCGTGCTGCTTCTGCGATCGCGAGGACTGCGGATGCGCGTTCTGCTATTCGTGTTGTGTGGTGGTCTTGAAAGAGTCGCTGCCGCATCCACACCAACACGGCGGTTGAGTCGTCGTTCGTGAGCCGACTGTTCCTGCGCCACAGACCTCCGAAGTATCGCGCAGCCGGAGGCCAAGGCGTTCTTCATATTCGACAAGCCGAACACCAGCGCGGGCCTCCGAACGTGGCCCTGTATCGTTCGGCGGCGTCTTGAGTCAGGCCTGGAAGATCTGGATCCGCTCTCGTAGCTCGGCCGGGCTGATCTTCGGCCCCCGGGCGACGTGGATCGGCGAGTCCCACTCGTAGTTCTGGACCCCTTCGCGGTTGCGCACGCGACCGAGGAAGCGCACGTCGTCGTAGTACCGCAGCAGACGCTCGCGCTCGAAGCCGATGACTATGGCGACGTGATCGCGGGGGATCTCCGGCCACCACAGGTACGCGCTGTTGTGCCCGCTGACGGCCGGCGGCAGGTCGAAGTCGTCGGCGTAGAGCTCGACGGCGGCCGGGAGCGTGTAGTTGCTCCCGACGAAGATCAGTCGAGACCGTTCGCTTTCCCGCAACGAGTCGGCGATGCGTCCGACGTCGCTCGCGAGCTCTTTCCAGCCGATGCGCTCGCCGATCTCCGTGGCCTCGGCGATGTCCGGATTCGACCTGAGGACGGAGATCGGCAGGACGAGGAGCGGCAAGCCGCTGATCAGGCTCACGGCGATGCCGATCATCAGCGCCCGCGGCATCCGATCGCGGCGCTCGATCGCCCAAACGGCCCCGGCGCACATGAGCGCGGCCATCCCCGGCGCCGCGTAGTACCCCTTGCCCGAGGCGATGAGGAACACGGCCAGTGCCACAGCGTGCGTGATGCCCAGCGCGCGGTATGTCCGGCTGCGGATCGCCCAGATCAGTCCGGGGACGTACAGGAACACGGCGACGAATCCGGCCAGGACGACGAGTCCGGCGAGATAGCCCAGCCGCCCGCGCAGCCCGAGCACGGCGCCACCGCCGCCTTGGTTGCGGACGAACTCGACGACGGGAAGATCGTTGCGGAACTGCCACACGATGCTGGGCGCGATCATCACGGCGCCAACCGCGGCGCCGAGCCACGGCCATCTCGACCGCAGGTGCTCGCGCAGGGGCGTGGCGAGGACGGCGATCCCCAGACCCGCGAGGTAGGCGACCATCGTGAACTTCACGAGGAGGGCGAGGCCGCAGGCCGCGCCCAGCGCGAGCCACAGACGCTTGTCCTGTGTCCGGAGCAGCCACGCCGTCACGTAGACGACGAGCATCCACGCCGGTGTCTCGAGCGAGACGGTGTTCACCGCCGCGTCCATACCGACGAACGTGGGGACTACGGTGAGCGCGAAGCCGGCGAGGAGTTGCGCACGCCGGCTCCCGCCGAGCTCGCGTGCGATCAGCGCCGCGAGGATGATCGCCGCCGCTCCCGCGAGCGTGGGGATGAGCCGCAAAGCCAAGAGTGACTCACCGAAGGCGAGCCGGACGACGCGCACGAGGAACGGCGTGACGGGCTGGAAATCGACGTAGGAAGCAGCGAGCCGTTCGGAAGCCGCGATGAAGTAGAGCTCATCCCGATGGTGTTCCAGCCGCGTTGTGGCGAGGTGGAACACGACCTTGCCGCCGACGAACGCCCAGACGCCCCATGGGAGCCGGTTCTTCACTGCGTCAGGATAGAGTGACGGCGTGATCCTTCGACTTCACTTCTGACTACCCCGCGCTCGGTGACCAACTCAGCTCTTCGCGTCGATGTCGTCATCCCTGTGCTCAACGAGCAGGCGCAGATCGCTTCGAGCGTCCAGGCGCTGCGAACGTACCTGGCCGAGCGTTGCCCGTATCGGTGGCAGGTAGTCGTCGTAGACAACGGCTCGACGGATGAGACCCCGGCGATCGCCGAGTGGCTGGCCGACGAGCACGCCGACGTCTCCTTCCTCCGCCTGGAAGAGCGCGGGCGTGGACGCGCTCTGCGCGCCGCCTGGATGACGAGCCAGTCGGACATCGTCAGCTACATGGACGTCGATCTCTCGACGAATCTCGACTCGTTCGGCCCGCTGGTCGACGCCCTCGCCGAAGGCGGATATCACGTCGCCATCGGTTCGCGACTGAAGCGGGGTGCGACCATCACGCGTCAGTGGAAGCGGGAAATCATCTCCCGGGCCTACAACCTCCTGATCCGCGCCTTCTTCCCGCGCCGGCGGTTCTCCGATGCGCAATGCGGGTTCAAGGCGTTGACACGCCGCGCCGCGGACGAGCTCGTTCCGTTGGTTGAGGACCAAGCGTGGTTCTTCGACTCCGAGCTCCTGCTGCGTGCGGAGCAACGCGGATACAGGATCTTCGAGGTGCCGGTGGGGTGGGTGGAGGACCTGGACTCCCGCGTGAAGGTCGCCCGCACGGCGTGGGAGGACGTGAAGGGCCTAGCGCGGGTACGGTTCAACCCGTTGCCGAAGAACTGACGAGGGCCCGGCTTCAAGCCGGGCCCTCGCTCGATTGCGTATTCCACCCCGCCTGCCGATTACGCCCGGTCGACCAGCCCGGGCGGCTCACGGAGTCGGTGGTCTGATGAAATTCCGCCGCCGCTGCGGCGAAACCAGGAGGCGGTTCGCACGTCTCTCCCGTCGCCGGCGTAACCAGTCGAAAGGGAGGCGCTACGCGCCATCCTGAGGCAGCGTCTAGCAGTCAGCCACCTCGAGAGTCGCGTTCGGTTTGTTCAACGCTGGACCACCTCCTTTCTCCCGTGGGACGAGGATACCGCGGAGCGCCAGCGAGGCGGCATCGGTTCCTGCGCGGCGAAGGCGCGCAGGAGTCCGTTACAGGCGCCGCGGACACGGTGGTAGCGTTCGAGCATGAGCGACTTGGGCGTCATCGATCTCCAGGAGATGGTGTTGCGGTCCCTGGACGACCTCTGTTCGGCCCTCACTCCGGAGGAGTGGGCTCTCGGGACGGATTGCCCGGGCTGGTCCGTCCAGGACAACGTCTCGCACATCGTCGGGACGGAGAGCATGATCCTCGGCCGCCCGGCCCCCGAGCACGAGCCCGGCGACAAGCCCTGGGTGCGCAATCCGATCGGGGCCGGCAACGAGGTGCAGGTGGACTACCGCAGGTCGTGGCCGCCGGAGAAGGTGCTGGAGGAGTTCCGCGAGGTCAGCGGCGAGCGCATCAAGGCCCTCCGCGCCCTCGGGCCCGACGACCTGAAGGCCGAGTCGTGGACGCCCATCGGTCAGGGGACGGTCGCCGACCTGATCGCCATCCGGATCATGGACATGTGGGTCCACGAGCAGGACATCCGGCGCGCCGTCGGCAAGCCCGGGAGCCTCGAGGGCCCGGTTGCGGAGCACGCCTTCGCGCGGCATGTGACGGCGCTGCCCTTCGTGGTGGGCAAGAAGGTGGGACTCCCGGAGGGCTCGACGGTTGTCTTCCAGGTGACCGGATCGGCCGGCGGCACGGTCGGTGTCGGGACCGACGGCAAGCGTGCCAAGCAGCTCGACGCCGTCCCCGGCGACCCGACGGTGAAGCTCACGATGGACCTCGAGACGTTCAACCGCCTGTGCACGGGACGAGGCGACCCCTCGAAGATCCGCAAGGGCGTCACGATCGATGGTGACCGGGAGCTCGGCGACCGGATCATCGACCAGATGAACTTCATGGTCTGAACCGAACCACCCCCTCGGCGCGTTGAGACCACAGCAGCGCCGATAGCCGCCCAGGACGACAGGGGGTCTTCAGGATGCGCAGACGTGTCTGTCTCGCCGCGCTCACGATCGGATTGGTCTTCGGACCGGCCGTGCCTGCGCTGGCGTGCGCGGGACTGTTCGACCCGAACGGAGCCGTGAAGCTTGGTCGCACCGTCACGCTGGCCGCTCACCACGACGGGGTAGAGCATTACGTGACCGCATTCAAGTACTCGGGCGGCGGGGGCGAGTTCGGGTCGATCATCCCGCTGCCGGCCATGCCGTCCAAGATCGAGAAGGGCGGGGACTGGACGCTCCAGCGTCTCCAGCAGGAGACCGCGCCGCCGGTGACGCTCGCGGCGAGCGGCGAAAGCGCGCGGGCCGACCAAAGCGCGGAGGAGGTTTACAAGACGCGCATCGACGCCCTCGATCTCACGGTCCTCAAGGGCGGCGGCGCCTCGGTCGGCGTGTGGGCCGCCGATCACGGCTTCCGGCTCCCGCCGGATGCGCCCGAGGTGCTCGACTTCTACGGCGCGCGGAGCCCGTACTTCATGGCCGCCGTCTTCGACGCCGAAGCCGCGAAGGAGAAGGGCCAGAACGTCGGCGACGGCACGACCATCCACATCACGATCCCGCTGCGCGACCCGTGGGTACCGCTGCGCATCCTCGGACTCGGCAAGACGGCAGACGAGCCCGTGGACGCGGAGGTGTATCTCCTCACCGACGACCAGCCCGCACT
>JBOGXL010000092.1:0-2536 GCA_050694575.1 Actinomycetota bacterium
GAGCGCAAGAGGTGATCCGGCGGTTCCTGCTGCCGATGCTTTTCGAGGCCGACTCGAACGGCGCCGCTTCGGTGGCCTCGGTGCTCGAACCCGTCAACGGGCACCGCATGGCCAAGGCCGCCGTGGAAACCGCCATCCTCGACGCCGAGCTCCGCGCCCGCGGCCGGTCGTTCGCCGAGCATCTGGGCGCCGTGCGCGAACGCGTGGAGTGCGGGGTCTCCGTCGGGATCGCACCTTCGATCGCCGAGCTGGTCGACCAAGTGGATGGATACCTGGCCGATGGATACAGGAGGATCAAGCTCAAGATCGAGCCGGGCTGGGACGTCGACCCCGTGCGCGCCGTGCGTGAGCGCTTCGGCGACATCCTGCTCCAGGTCGACGCCAACGCTGCCTACGCCGCATCGGACGGCGCCCACCTGGCGCAGCTCGACGCCTTCGACCTGTTGCTCATCGAGCAGCCCCTGCCCGATGAGCAGGTTCGCGAGCACGCCGAGCTCGCCAAGGTCGTCCGGACACCCATCTGTCTGGACGAGTCGATCGTGTCGGCCCGGGTTGCCGCCGACGCGATCTCGATCGGTGCGTGCTCGATCGTGAACATCAAGCCCGGGCGGATGGGAGGCTACCTCGAAGCCAAGCGCACACACGACGTGTGCGCTTCGCTCGGGGTCCCCGTGTGGTGTGGCGGCATGCTCGAGTCGGGGCTCGGCCGCGCCGCCAACGTGGCCCTGGCCGCGCTGCCGAACTTCACGCTGCCGGGCGACACGTCGGCGTCCGACCGGTACTTCGAGCGCGACGTCACCGAACCGTTCGTGCTCGAGCAGGGGTGTCTGCGCGTCCCGAAGGGGGCTGGGATCGGTGTCTCGCCGATCCCCGAGGTCCTCGAATCGCTGACGACCTCGACGGAGCTCGTCAAACCATAGAGGGGAGAACGAATGGCGACGCTTGCTTCGAGGATCTCGGATGTCCAAGCCGCGCTCGACACCCTCGCGCGCCAGCACAAGGTGCCGGGAGCCGCGCTGGGCATCTTGTCGGGCGGCGAGCTCGTGGAATTCGCCGCCGGCGTTGCGAATCGCAACACCGGCGTCCCGGTAACGACGAGCACCCTCTTTCAGATCGGCTCGAACACCAAGGTGTACACGGCCACTCTCGTCATGCAGTTGGTCGATGAGGGTCTGGTCGAACTCGACGCACCCGTGCGCCGTTACCTTCCGGATCTCGACCTGGCCGACGCCAAGGCTCTCGGCAAGATCACGGTCCGCATGCTGCTCACGCATACGAGCGGCATCGAGGGCGATTACTTCGACGACTTCGGTCGCGGAGACGACGGCATCGAGCGCTACGTCGGTTCGTTCTCCGCACTCGGTCAGATCCACGCGCCGGGGGAGATGTGGTCGTACTGCAACTCGGGCTGGACGCTCCTCGGCCGCCTCGTGGAGAAGCTTCGCGAGGCTCCATACCACCGGGTGCTGCGGGAACGTCTGCTCGCGCCTTTGGGATTGCGCGCGACGACGGTCCTCATGGAGGAGATGCTCGCGCGCAGCTGCGCGGTGGGGCACCTCGTGCCGCCTGGAGCCGGCGACATGATCGTCGCGCCGCAGGTGATGATGTCGCCGTCGCATGCCCCCGCCGGAAGCATGACCGCCTCGACGCCGGCCGAGGTGCTCGGCTTCGTCCGGATGCACCTCGATGCAGGACGAGCTCCGGACGGGACCAGGGTGTTGTCCTCACAGAGCACAGGCGCGATGCAGCAACCGCAGGTGAAGCTCCCGCGGTCGAGCCTGGGCACGGAGATGGGGCTCGGGTGGATCCTCGCCGAGTGGGACGGCGAGCGGGTCATCGGCCACGGCGGCGGAACGATCGGGCAGACCTCCTTCCTTCAGGTACTGGCGGATCGGCGCTTCGGGGTCTGCTTGCTGACGAATTCCGCGACGGGGGCGGCGCTGTGGCGTGACCTCGGTCGCTTCGTCTTCGAGGAGCTGGCCGGTATCCGTGTCCCGGAGCTGCCCAAGCCGTCCGAAGATCTCCCGGCGCTCTTCCTCGGCCGCTACGAGGGCTTGTATCGCCGCCTCGGTCTGGACATCGAGCTCAAGGCGGACAACGGGAGCCTGGCCGCGACCGTAACGAGCACGGGCGCCCTGGCCGACCTGTCTCCCCCGCAGCAGGGCCGGGCACGCCCGATCGACGCGGAGGTCTTCGAGGTCGCGATCGGCGGCCAAGTAGCCGGTCTGGCGCATTTCATCGACTTCGATCGCGGCGGGCGCCCGCGGTACGTCCACGTAGGCGGCAGGGTCTCCCGCCGCGTCGACGACGCAAGCCCGTCCAAGAAGCCGCGTCCCAAGCCGAGAACCCGGAAGGCCAAACCAAAGGCCGCGGCCAGATCCCGGACGCCACGCCGCAAGCGCTGAACGACGTCGGTCGCTAGTCCCACATCGCTTCGAGGTCACCGCGCCGCGCCGGGTGGCGCAGCTTGGCGATGGCCTTCGATTCGATCTGGCGTATCCGCTCCCTGGTGAGGTTGAACTCCTTGCCCACCTGC
>JBOGXL010000093.1:0-2049 GCA_050694575.1 Actinomycetota bacterium
GCCCAACAGTGATGGCGACCGCCATGACGGCCAGCGATGTCCGGTCTTCGTCGAGCTGGTGCAGGAGCTCGCGTCCGTCGAGCACCGCGAAGCCCAGCGTGAACGCGGCGACGAGGAGGAACAGAACCGCCGACGGACGGAACCACACCACCGTCGCCAATGCGAGGGAAAGCAGGACGGCCAGCGCGATGAGTCCCGGCGACTCGAGGTCGATGCCGAACAGTCGCTCCGACGCCTCCTCGCTCTCGTCGTGCGTACCGCCTTCTTTGTCGTGACCGGCTTCCTCGCCCGGTGGCTCTGTCGAAGCTTGCCCGGCCTCGGAGGTTTCGGTGTGCACCTCGGTCTCCTCGGCATGGTCGTCGGGCCCCTCGGCGTGGCCCAACTCACCCTCCTCGTGCGGGACGCTTTCATCCTTCGGGTGTGACGCTTGTGGCTGCTCGGTGGCCGTCGCCTGCTCGGTCGTCGAGATCGGCTCGGTCGACTCCGTTGCCGCGTGTTCATCCTTCGTGCTGCGCTCGATGGTCGTTGCGACAGCGAAGAGTGCGGCGGTCGCGACGAGCAGCACGGCGATCAGACCGCGCAACGCTTGATGTTCTCTGGACATGCGAAACCTCCTGAAGATCGGCACAGCGTTGGAGCGCCCTTTGCGTCGGCGCTTAGACAGTTGGAAGGCGTGAACGCCGAACGGGCGGTCCCCGCGGCGCGGTCCGGCTGCTGACCAGCCAGACCAAACGCCGTGCCGGGCCATCGACACTTTCGATCCGACGCGGTTGCGCCGTGGCGATGATCTGGAGTCTGGTCGGCCGAGCCGCACCGACGCGGCGGACGACATCGGCGATGGCATGAAGCACGCGCCGCGCAAGCGGGATCAGGAGGACACCGACGAGCACGGAGAGCCCGGCGACGAAAGCGAAGGAGGCGGACCGCGGGAGCGAACCGAGCAGCGTCCCGCCATGCTCGAGGTACTCCTGAGCGAACGCCGTTCCAAGCGGCAGCGGGATCAGAAGGGCGGCGGGCCACCGGCGACGCGAGCGCGCGTACAGAACGAGGCACAGGCCCGCGAGACCAAGCGCAATAACACCTTGAGGCAACAGGACCGATCCCACCGATGTCCCATGTGCGTTCGCCTCGAGCCGTTGGAACTCGTCGTGATGTCCAACCTCAGACGAGACCCGCAGGAGAAGGTGGCCCGAGAGGATCGAAGCGAGCAAGAGCCCGACCGCAGCGGCTACGAATCCCCGACGGGTCAGCATCGACCTCATCCTCTCACCATCGATCGCCGGCGCGAACACGCAAGTGCGTGTCCGTGCCATGGCGCTCCTCCACGACGAGACCTACGCGTGGATGAGGTAGAGCTCGTGCCTGGTGAGATGCTCCGGATCTAGTGGGCTGCGCGGATCGCAGCCGAACGGCGCAGACCGTGAGTCCCCGTGAGGGCGAACACTATTCCGAACAGCAGCGCGCCTACGAGAACGATCGTCGGTCCGGACTGCACATCGAGGTGGTAGCTGAGGTTCATTCCAACGAACCCGGTGACGGCGCCGATCAGCGTGGCGAACCAGAGCATGCGGCTGAACGAGTCCGTAAGCATACGCGCGATGGTTGCCGGAATCACCAGCGTGGCTGCGATGAGTGTGACACCCAGCACCTGCATCGTCACGAGGATCGATGCGGCGAGGACGAGCATCAGCACTGCATCAACCCGAGCCGTTCGTACGCCTGAAGCCTCCGCGACTTCTGGGTCGAAGGTCGCGAACAGCAGCTTCCGGTAACCGAGAAAGACGGTCAGGACCACGAGTACTGTGACGGCGACAACGATCCACACATCGGTCGTCGCGACCCCGAGAACGCTGCCGAAGAGTGCCGCATCGAAACTGCGTCCTCGCCGGCCGAACAAGGCGAAGAGCGCCAGCCCGAGCGCAAAGGACGCGGTCGTGATCACTCCGATGGCCGCGTCCGCCCCGATCACGCGTCGCCGCGTCACGCCGTTGATCATCAGCGCCGACGCCACCCCCCAGACGCCGGCGCCAAGCAGGAAGTTCACGCCGA
>JBOGXL010000094.1:0-3343 GCA_050694575.1 Actinomycetota bacterium
CACTGACCGAACGCGAGCAGACGCTTCTGGAGGACTTCCGCCGCGAGCAGGGCCGGCGCGAGGAGCAGTTCAGGAACGAACGCGACGTTCTCGAACGCGTGCTCCAAGAGGAGAAGGACGCGGCAACGCTCGCTCGTCAGGCCGAGCAGGCTGCGATCGAAGAAGCCCGCCGCGAACGCGAGGTGCGCGCCGAAGCCGCCGAAGGCGCAGCCGTCGACCGGCAGGCACGAGAGACCGCCGAGCTTCGTCTGAACGAGGCTTTGGAGGAGATACGCAGGGAACGCGACATCATCGACAGCTCCCGGCTCGATCTCGAAGCTCGCGAACGCTCCGTTCGCGAACAGTCCCAACGCGAGCTCGGCGCGCTGGAGGAGTCCGCGGCTCGGCTCCAAGAGGCGCATCAGCGCGCCGTCCAGGAGCAGGAGGACATCCGCTCAGCGCGTGCGGAGCTGGAGGCGCGAATGCAAGACCTCCGAGCGCAGACATCGGAACAGCAGCAGACACGAGAAGCGGCCGAGCAGCTGGCGGCCGAGATCGTGACGCAGGCCCGCCGCGAACGTGAAGCGCTCGACGCGGCGAAGGTGGAGCTCGAGATCCGCGAGCGCGATGCTCGAGCGCAGAGCGAGCGCGAGTTGACCGCCCTCGAGCAGGCAGCGGCGCGCTTATCTGAAGCCCACGAGCAAGCCGTTCGCGATCAGGAAGCGTTCCGTCAGGCTCGCCTCGACCTCGATGCACGCGAACAAGCGCTGCGCGATGAGGTACAGCAGTACACCGGAGCCCGAGAGGAGGCGCAGCGCCGCGAGCAGGAAGCGGTGCTGACGGCTCGTCGGGAGGTTTCCGCCGGATACGAGCGACGGGAACACGAACTCCGCGAACAAGCTCGCGTCGATCTTGCGCGCCTCGCCGAGACGTTGCGCGAGGAAGCCCGGATCGAGCTCGAGGAACGTGAACGGCTCGTACGCGACCAAGCGGAGCGAGACCACGAGGCGGCGTTGGAAGCGTTGCGCGAGCAGTTCCGCGACGAGCGAGCAGCCCTCGAGGAGGCCCTGAACAACTGGGCGCGCGCTGAACGGGAGTCGTTCGAGTCGGCACTGCGCGCACAGCTGGACGAGGAGCTCGAGTCCCGGTCTGCGTCCATGCGTCAGGAGAACGAGCGTGAGATGCAGCTGCGGGAGGCCAAGCTCCGCGCCCAGGCACAGCTGGAGATGGCAGAGCGCGAGGAGCGGCTGCGCGACCAAGCTCGCGGAGAGATGGATGCCCGTGAGCGAGCACTGCGCGATCAGCTACGACAGGAGTGGCTGAAGCGTGAGGAGATGCTGCGCGCGCAAGCCCGCCGGGTGCAGGAAGCTCTCGAGAAGGCCGTCCTAGAAGAGCTGCCGATCCAGGTCGACTGATTCAACTCGCCGTCGCGACCGCCAAGACGTCGAAGTTGGCGGAACCCGGATCCCGTTGTCCCGACTCGATCTCTTTGAGCATCTGGTAGACGCTCGAGCTCAGCGGCGTTGCCGTCCCGTTCACCTGGCCTCGCCGGACGATCTCACCCGTGACGGCGTCGATCTCCGTGGGGCGGCCCAGCTCGATGTCACGCCACGTTACCGACTTGATCGCTCCGTAGGCCTCGCCGACACGGATGAGCACGCGGTCCATCGTCGCCAGCCAACCACGGGCGCGTCGGTGGACGAAGTTCGCCGGAACGAGGCCGAAGACATCCGGCAGATCGACGCCTTCGGCTGTGGCCACGTCAACGCCCTCGGCCACGATCTCCGCTACCAGCCTGCGGCGCTCGCGCGTCACGAGCAGCTCACCCGTGAGCATGCCGCCGAGGGCGCCGAGCACGGTCATGGAATTGACGAGCATCTTCCCCCACAGCGCACCGCGGATATTCGTCGTGACGGTCGTGCGGAACGCGTGCGCGAGCAGCTCACGCACACCCTCGAGGCGCGCGTCCCGCGAACCGTCGAGACGTCCGATGGTGAGGTCGCCGTTGGCATCGAGGGAAACGCGGCCCGGCTCGATCCACGTCGCCCCGATGCCGACGACGCACCCGACGGTTCGCTCCGGGCCGAGCACAGATGCGATCACATCCTCGTTGAGGCCGTTCTGCAGGGAGACGACGTCGCTCGTCTCACCGAGATGAGGGACAACGGTATCGAGCGCCTTCGCCGTCGCCCGTGACCGCACGGCCAGCAGGACGACGTCGGGCGTTTCCGCGGGTCGAAGCTCGTCCGGCGTGAAGACGTTGAGCTTGGTGACTCGCCCACCGTCGAGGCCGCCGACCTCCAGGCCCGGCTCCCGGAGCAGCTTCACGTGCTCGGCATCCGGATCGACGGCAAGCACGTCGATACCCGAGATGGCGAGGCGAGCCGCGATGGTGCCGCCGACGGCACCCGCACCCACGCACCAGACCGATGGCGTCAGCCGATCCGCCGGCTCGCGGCTTCGGGAGCCGAAAGGAAGAAGGATCCTTCTCCCCAGTCGTAGGCAACGACGTCGTCCGGAGGAGACGCTGCCCCGCACAGCACCTCGAGCTCCTTCTCCGACGCGGTGGGCCACGTCGCGAACACGTCTGCGGAGTTCGGATCCGGACGGGGCCCGGCCGTCGAGCCGGGCGCGACCGTCTCCATCGCCTCCTCGTAGCGCTCGTAGGCACACCAACCCGGAACCGTCGCCTCACCGCCCGACCCTCGGAAGATCACCGTGGGAAACACGAACCTCCAGTGGCCCTCGGTGTTCTTCGCTCGTCCGATCCCCGGCGTGTCGCCCTCGAGGGTCATGACGTACTCGTTCGGACGGCGCGTCTCCTCCCAATCTTCCTTGAAGGTCTTCTCGACCACCTCCGTCGCGAGGTCGGCGGCAAATCTTTCTTGGGCGAGCCCCTCGACGCCGCGCACCGCCTCGATGATCCGCTCGTCCGTGTCGGCCGGGCGTCCGAAGACGAAGATCGACTCCCGCAACCGACGCAAGACCCGGGCCGCGGTCTCATCGGATTGGAGCTCGGCCGCTTTCACGGCTCGCCCCGGCGGGTCGGTGGACGTGTACATCCATTCGAGGTTCACCGGGTACGTCATGCCGGTGTGCTCGTACACCGACCGCCAATAGCCGCTCTGCCGGCGCGCGTTGCGTACGGGATCGAAGTTCTCGACGTAGTTGTTCATGTCACCGATGAGCCCGCCGAGAACGCGCCGCCACTGAAGACGATCGCCGTAGCGCCACCGGAGGAGCCGGAGCTTAGGTTCGGTCCCCCACGCCCAGGAGCAACCGGGATCGGTGAACTCGACAACTTCGATGCGCGTCACGTTCGGGATACTACTCCGGTGTACGGAAAGGACTTCTTCGAAAGCGT
>JBOGXL010000095.1:0-4088 GCA_050694575.1 Actinomycetota bacterium
GCAGAACACGACCGACGTCGAGAACTACCCGGGCTTCCCCGACGGCATCCAGGGGCCCGAGCTCATGGAGCTGTTCCGGAAGCAAGCCGAGCGCTTCGGGGCCGAGGTCGTGTCCGACGACATCACGAGGGTCGACTTCTCCGAGCATCCGTTCAAGGTGTGGTCGGGTGACGACCTCCATCTCGCACGGGCGATCATAATCTCGACGGGCGCGAACTACCGGCGCCTCGGCGTCCCCGGCGAGGCCGAGTACGCCGGCCACGGCGTTTCCTACTGCGCCACCTGCGACGGGTTTTTCTTCCGCGACGAGGACATCGTCGTGGCCGGCGGCGGCGACTCGGCCATCGAAGAGGCGACCTTCCTGACCCGTTTCGGGAAGTCGGTAGGCGTCGTCCACCGCCGGGACGAGCTGCGGGCATCGAAGATCATGCAGCAGCGCGCCTTCGACAACGACAAGATCGACTTCGTCTGGGACACCGTTCTCACGGAGGCGATAGGGACGAACGGCAAGCTGTCCGGTGTCCGGTTGCAGAACGTGAAGACCGGCGAAGAGTCCGTACGCGACGCAACGGGGCTGTTCATCGCGATAGGACACGACCCCGCGACGGAGCTCTTCAAGGGCCAGATCGACCTCGACGACCAGGGCTACGTGAAGGTAGAGCCCCAGACGTCCAGGACGTCGGTTGAGGGCGTCTTCGCCGGGGGCGACTGCGTCGACCACATCTATCGCCAAGCCGTCACGGCCGCCGGGATGGGCTGCATGGCCGCGATAGACGCCGAGCGCTGGCTCGAGGCGTAGTCGCACGGCTGAAGCCGCCGGCATCAGCGAGCCGACAGGTTGTCGTCAGGTTGGCCAAAGGGTCGACGGCTAGTGTGCGAAACATCCCATGCAAGATCTCACCGTCTCGCTCTTGATGCTTGTCGCCCTGGCCGTCGCACCGTGGATGGCGAACGCCATAGCGATGCGCACCGTGGATCGATTCGCGTCGAACGAACACGACGAGCCGCGCGACGCGGGTCTCCAGCGCGTCGACTGACCCGCGCGCGCCCGGCCGCTGCTTGGGGCACACTGGCAGCGAGGCGCGCCGTGACCGGATCGTGAGCACCGACACGCGGGTGTTGCTCGTGGAGGATGACGAGTCGATCGTCGAGATCGTCCGGCTCGGCTTGTCCTACGAAGAGATGGAGTGCGTGGTGGCACGCGACGGCGTCGAAGCGCTGCGGTTGCACCAGGAGACCCACCCAGACATCGTCGTCCTCGATCTCATGCTTCCCGAGCTCGACGGTCTGACCGTGCTCGAGCGCATCCGGGCCCGCCGCGAGACACCGGTGATAGTCCTCACCGCTCGCGACGCTCCGGACGACAGGGTCGCCGGCCTGCAAGCGGGCGCCGACGACTACCTCACGAAGCCCTTCCACTTCCCCGAGCTCGTCGCTCGGATCCGCGCCGTGCTCCGGCGTCGCATCGACTCGAGCGACACGGGGGTCGTCGATGTCGCCGACCTGCGCATCGACCGCTCGGCACGTGAAGTGACGATCGGCGGGAAGCGCGTCGAGCTCACCACCAAGCAGTTCGACGTTCTGGACCTTCTCGCGTCCAACGCCAAGCGCGTCCTCTCGAAAGACCAGATCTACGAGCAGGTCTGGGGCTGGGATCACATGGGCAATCCGAACGTCGTCGAGCAGCACATCTCGCACCTCCGCGACAGGATCGACCGCGGGCGCGAGAGTCGCCTGATCCACACCGTCCGCGGCGTCGGTTACGTCCTCAGGGAAGAGGGCTGATGCCCTGGGAGCTCGTCGCGGCGGCGGTGCTCCTGAGCGTCGGCGGTCTGCTGTACCTCGAGCTCGATCGCTACCTCGTCGACCAGCGCGCCGCTCGCCTGCGTGCTCAAGCCAAACCGGTGATCGACAGACGGCTGGAGCATCTGTCGGGCCAGGTTGAGCCGGGCGAGCTCGCGGCCATCCTGGCGATGGACCTGACCAACCGCGATACGACCGCGACCCTGATCGGCCCGGCCGGCGAGGTGCTGGCGACGGGGCCTCCTCACGACGGGCCCGCGGGGCTGCTCCTCAGCCCGGACCGCTATCGCGGGGCTTTCGACGGCGATCCGCACGTGACGTACGTCCTCGGTGGGAAGCGCCTGCGTGGCCGCACCCTCGTCACGCTCATCCCACCGAAGGCATGGCTCCCGAACCCGCCGGCCGTCGTCCAGCTGACCACGCGCCTCCTCCCCGAGGAGAGGTTGCTGCGCTGGTTCATGCTCGTCCTGGCGGCCGGGCTCGTCGCCGTGACCGGACTCGGGCTGCTCTTCGAGAGGACCCTCGGGAGCCCCTTCGAGCTCCTCGCCCTCGCCGCGATACCCATCGTCATGGTGTTCGCACGGATCGGGCGACGCCGCGGTATGGCGGCACGGCTCCGCGACGATCTGCTCGGCGACGTTGCGCCCCAGGGAGCGAGCGCGGACTTCACGGAGGTCATGCGCCGCGTCGAGGCAGCGTTCCTGGCTCAGCAAGCCCAGCAGGAGCAGATGCGTCGGTTCTTGACGGATTCGTCGCACGAGTTGCGTACGCCGCTCGCGTCTTTGGGAGCGGCGGCGGACGTCCTGCTCCGTGGAGCCAAGTCCGACCCCGAACATGTCGAGCGGATCGCGCACGTCATCCGCACCCAAGCCGATCGTATGGGCAGGCTCGTAGAGGATCTGCTGACGCTCGCGCGGATCGATTCGGGTCAGCCGCTCCGCCGGGAACGTGTGGACCTCGGTGACCTCGCTCGCGATGCCGCGGCCGAGCTGTCGCTCCGAGCTCCCGACCGGCGCGTCGACGTCGGCGTCGCCGGGGACGCGTACGTCCGCGGCGATCCGGATCGTCTAGCGCAGGTGCTCTCGAACCTGACGTCCAACGCGCTGAGCCACACCGACGCGGACGGGTCGATCGGCATCGACGTCTCGACAGGGGACGGCCGGGTCGTCCTCGAGGTCACCGACGACGGTGTCGGCATGGCCGCCGAGGAGATCCCACGCATCTTCGAACGCTTCTACCGCGCCGACAGATCGCGATCCTCGGAAGGGTTCGGCCTCGGTCTGGCCATCGTGCGCGAGATCGTGCAGGCCCACGATGGCTCCGTCGAGGCGGCAAGTCGTCCCGGCGCGGGAACGAAGGTGCGTGTCTGTCTGCCGCCGGATGTCTCTGTGGACGAGCCCGCGACACAACCACGTAGCATGCCTGCGTGAAGATCGACCGCATCGAGGCCTGGGTGTGCCGATTCCCGCTACCGGGGACCTTCTATCCGTCGTGGATCCCCGGGCTCGGTGAGGACCACAACACCTGCGTCATCTACCGTCTCACGACCGACGACGGGATCGTCGGCGCGGCCGGCGGGATCGCCGTCCTCGAGGAGGCTCGTGCATCGCTTCCGCTGTTGAAGATCTACCTGGCGCGCAAGGAGGTCACCGCCGTCGAGGATCTACTCAAGACGTTGCGGTCGGCCCACCAGATCATCGGCCTGCGCGCCTTCCAGGTGGAGCTCGCGCTGTGGGACATCATCGGCAAGGCGGCCGGGCTCCCGATCTATCAGCTGCTCGGCGGCGCCCACGACCGACTCGACGCCTACGCATCGACGGGGTCACTGAAGGAGCCTTCGGCGCACGTGGACGTCGTTGCGCGGCTGCGCGACGAAGGGTTCCGGGCCGTGAAGCTGCGCGTCCGGCACCCGACGCCGGCCGAGGACGTGGCCGTCGTCGAGGCCGTCCGGTCGGCGGTGGGGGACGAGTTCACGCTGATGGTCGACGCGAACCAGGGCTGGCGGGTACACGGCCTCGCTCCCTATCCGGAGTGGGACTTCAAACGCGCGTTGCGCTTCGCTCAAGCGTGCGACGACCTCGGTGTGTACTGGCTCGAAGAGCCGCTCTACCAACACGACTACGACAACTACGCCGCCCTTCGCGGCTCCACCGGTGTGCGCATCGCGGGCGGCGAGATGCTCTGCGAGCTGCACCCGTTCCGGGAGATGCTTCAGCGCGGTGCGCTCGACGTCGTCCAACCGGATGCGACGCTGTCGGGCGGGATCCTCACTTCACGGAAGGTGG
>JBOGXL010000096.1:0-2730 GCA_050694575.1 Actinomycetota bacterium
CACCAAGATCCAGTTCATCCCATGCGACGACGAGGCCAACGACACGCGGTCGACGACGTGCGCCAAGAAGCTCGTCGAAGAAGACGGGATCTTCGCTATGGGCCCGAGCTTCACGCCGTTCTCCTTCACCGTCACCGGCCAGCTCGAGAAGCAGGGCGTGCCGTGGGTGGGCTACGACGGCATCAACGTCGAAGGGTTCAGCGCCAACAACGTGGTCACCGTCGGTGCCCCGATCGAGCCGATGGCTCACGCATTGTTCTCGCACTGGTACAAGAAGAAGACCGACGAGCGCGGTGCGGCGCCGCGCAAGATCGGCGCCGTCGTCCTCAACGTGGCGCCCGCGAAGACATACCTGCGCGAGCTGAAAGGCGTCATCTGCCCCAAGCTCGGCTGCAGCGTCGTGCGCGAGCAGCTCGTGAACTACTCCGATACCGAATACGCAACGATCTGCCGCAACATGCAGAACGAACGCGTGGACACCGTGTTCATCGTCACCGACCCCGCTTCGGCCGTGAAGCTCCTCGTCCAGTGCCGCGAGGTGAACTACGTCCCTCCGGCCGGGTGGCTCGGACAGCACGGCATCTACATGGACCTGACGCTCGACCAGTCGGGGCCCATCGCCGACGGCACGTACGCCAACGGCGCCGTGCTTCCCGATTCCGTCGACGCGCCTGCCAACCGCGAGATGAAGCGGATCGTCGCGACGTACTACCCGGAGGCCGACTTCGGTTACTTCTCGAGCCTCGGCTACGCCAGCGCCCGCATGGTCGAGGACCTGATCCGCGAAGCCTTCAAGGCGGGAGGGGCGCTGACACGCAGCGGCTTCCTCAGCGCGGCGAGCAGGATCACGAGCTACGACTGCCACGGGCTCTGCAAGGACGTGAACCTTCGTCCGCCGCCGCGGACCCACGGCGGCAACCACAACGTCTGGATCGTGCGAGCCAGCCGCGGACGATGGGTGATGGCGGCTGGTCCCATCGATGCGTGGCGGACGAGCACGTGGCCGCGTCCCGGGCGTCCGTAACACCACGACCGTGAAGACGACGTAGTGCCCGTCGCTCGCTACCTCATCGACGGGCTCGCGTCGGGGTTCGTCATCGCACTGATGGGCTTGGGCGTCGTCGTCATCTACCGGTCGACGCGCGTGCTGACGTTCGCCCAAGGAGCCCTGGCGAGCTTCAACGCCTACCTGTTCTTCCAGTTCTCAGTGCTGTGGGGGTGGCCCGTCGCACTCGCGTTCGCGGTCGCGGTCGTCGCCGCCGCCGGTGTCGGCGCAGCGTCCGAACGACTCGCCATCGCTCCCCTTCGTCGCGCCGACCCGATCACAAGAACCGTGGCCACCCTCGGGCTCGTCCTCGCCCTGCAGGTCGGGATGCGGGTGATCTGGGGCGGCAGCGAGCAATTCGTGCCGCCACTGGTGCGAGGGACAATCAGCATCGGCTCGGAGACCGTCGGCGCGCAGACGCTTCTGATCGTAGGCGTCACCGCCGTCGTCACGCTGGCGCTGGCCGTGTGGTTCCGCCGATCGCTCACGGGCTTGGCACTGGCAGCAACGGCCGACGACCCGACCGCCGCCAGCCTGCTCGGCGTGAGCGCCGCACGCGTGTCCATCGTGTCGTGGGTCCTCGCGTCGACCCTCGGCGCGCTCGCCGGGATCCTCCTCACACCGCTGCTGGTGCTCAACCCGTGGCAGATGACGTTCCTGATGGTCTCGGGCTACGCGGCCGCGCTGATCGGCGGGTTCGTCAGCCTTCCCCTTACGGTGGCCGGCGGCGTCGTGATAGGCATCGTGCGCAGCGCCGTCACGAGCGAAGTAGCGGTCGCCGGCCTGTCCGAAACGCTCGGATTCATCGCGGTTTTCGCCGTGTTGGTACTAACACGGGCACGGACGACCCGACCCGCCGACCTCCTCGGCGGCGAACGGACACCGCTATGAGCAACCTGCGCGAGCTGCTCGAACAGCCGTGGGCGCGGCCGCTCCTCTGGGCCGTCGCGGCCGTCGCGCTGGTGCTCGGAGTTCCGGCGATCAGCGACTTCTGGACGTTCGTCGCCACCCTGGCCGTGATCTATGCACTCCTCGGCGTCAGCCTCGTCGTCCTCACCGGCTGGACGGGCCAGCTCAACCTGCACGTCGCGGCGCTCGGTCTGGGCTGGGGTGCGTACGCGTCGTACGCACTCACCAGCATCGGCGCCTCGTCGATGGTTGCCCTCGTCGGTGGTGCGTTCCTCACGGTCCCCTTCAGCCTCCTGATCGGGTTCTTCGCCGTCCGGTTCCGAGGGCTGGAGCTCGCCGTCGCGACCCTCGCGGTCGGCCTCACCTTCGAGCAGCTCGTCTTCCGCAATCTCGGAGCGTGGCTGGCGCGCGGGGAGGCGGACGCGACTCCCTTCGAAAGCTCCTTCGTGCCCGTCGCACGTCCGAGCCTCGGCGGGATCTCCTTCGAGTCCGATCGTTCCTTCTACGTCCTCGCCCTGGTGCTCGGCCTCCTCACGTACCTGCTCCTTCGCAACATCGCGCGCAGCGGCAGCCAACGGGCGATGCTCGCCCTGCGCGAACGCGAGCTGGCGGCCGAGGTCGCCGGCATACCGGCGCTGCGCTATCGGATCGGCGCATTCGTGCTGTCCATCGCCGTCGCCGGACTTGGCGGATCGCTCTTCGCCGCGTTGAAGCTCGGCATCGCGCCGGATTCCTTCAACCTCGAGCTGTCGTTCCTGATCCTGGCCGCGGTCGTG
>JBOGXL010000097.1:0-3230 GCA_050694575.1 Actinomycetota bacterium
TGCGTCCGGTCGGCGAGGTGAAGCTTCGCCAGGATGTTGGAGACGTGGGTCTTCACAGTCTTCTCCGACACGGTGAGCTCGCGTGAGATCTCACGGTTGGACATACCTCGGGCGAGGAGACGGAGGACCTCGAGCTCGCGCTCGGTGAGCGTGCCGCCGGGCGCTCGCCGCTCCTCGGCCGACGACACCTCCCGCATGAGCCGCGCCGCGACCGTCGGGTGGAGCAGCGCTTCGCCTCCGTGGACCGACCGTATGGCCTCGGCGAGCTGGACGGGCTCGACGTCCTTCAACAGATAGCCGGCCGCACCCGCCTTGATCGCCGGGAACACCTTCTCGTCGTCGGCGAAGCTCGTCAGGACGATGACCTTCGTGCTCGGGCTCAGCTCCCGGGCCCGCCTGGTCGCCTCGATGCCGTCGATCCCGGGGAGAACGAGGTCCATCAGGACGACGTCCGGTACGGACTCGCCGATCTGCACCAGCGCCTCTTCGCCATCCGCCGCCTCCGAAACGATGTCGAGGTCCTTCTGCGTCTCGAGGAACGTGCGCAGGCCCTGACGAACGACGGGGTGGTCGTCGACGATGATGACGCTGATCCGCTCCGTCACACCGGGACCTCCACGCTCACCGCCGTGCCCCTCCCCCGCGCGGACTCGATCCGCAGACGGCTGCCGATGTCACGGGCACGCTCCTCCATAGAAGCCAGGCCCAAGTGCTTCGACCTCACGGGCAAACCATGGGGATCGAAGCCGCCTCCGTCGTCGGTGACCACGCCCCGGACGATGCCACCGCCGAGATCGAGCGATACGCGGATCGCGGTCGCGCCGGAGTGCTTCAGAGCATTGTTCAGCGCCTCTTGCAGGATCCGGAACAACGCGAGCTCGATCGTGGCGTCGAGGCGCCGATCACCGGCGACGTCGAGATCGACGGAGATGCCGTAGACACGCCGGAGGACCTCGACGTGCTTGCCGAGCGTGGCCACCAGTCCGTCGCTCACGAGGTCGGCCGGTCGGAGCTCGAACACGAGGTTGCGCATCTCGGTCTGGGCGCTCCGGGCAAGCTCGGCCAGGTGCTGTATCTCCTTGCGCGCCCGTACGGGATCTTCGTCGAGAAGCTCCGCGGCGGCTTCGGCGGTCAGGCTCAGGCTGAACAGCGTCTGCGAAACCGAATCGTGCAGCTCGCGGGCGAGTCTGTTGCGCTCCTCGGCCACCGTCAGCTCGCGGCTCTCCTCGAAGAGGCGCGCGTTTTCCATGACGACGGCCGCGTGCGCGGCGAAGCGCTCGATGAGCGACTGGTCGGCTGCGGCAAACTCGCCGGCGTTCTCCTTGTCGCTGAGGTACAAGGCCCCGATGACCGTCCCCTTGGCCACGATCGGAACGCCGAGGAAGGAGTGCATGTCCGGATGCTCCTGCGGCCACCACGACCCGAAACGATCGTCCTGCTGGAGGTCGGGAAGACGCATCGACTCGGTGGACTCCATCACGGCGTCGAGCATCCCGTGTGAGCGCGGAAGGGGGCCTATCGCTTCGATCTCGTCGTCCGTCAGACCCGATACGAGGAACTCCGCGAAACCGCCTTCGTCGTCGGGGACGCCGAGCGCGGCGTATCGCGCCCCGACGAGCTCGCGCGCGGCGTGGACGAGCTTCTGGAGGATGGGCGCGACGGATTGCTCGCCGCCGACGGCGAGGACGGCATCGCTCAGTGCCTCGAGTGCTCGTTCGTCACTCACCCACCGAGCATAAGAACAGTCACGAGTCCTCGACGGTGCCGTCGATCAGCTCACGCGTGATGTCGGCGTGGCCTGCATGACGGGCCGTCTCTTCGATCATGTGCAGGACGACCCATCGGATGTTCAGCTGGTCCATCCCTCGCCCCGGCTCATCGGTGTCCACGCTGCGCATCACGGCGTTGCTCTCCTCGCTCGCGACGCGATAGCCCGCGATGGCCGACGCGATCGTGACGTCCGGAGTCAGCTCGCGCAGCTCGGCATCACGGTCGCGGTCGATGGTCTTCCCGGCGATGACGTGCTGGAACCAGTTGCGCTCGACGCCCGTGAGATGGACGACGAGGTTCAGGAGCGAGTTCGCCGTAGGCGCCGGCTTCCAGCGAGCCTGCTCTTCGGTAAGTCCGTCGAGCTTGCTGATGACCGCGTTGCGCTGGAGATCGAGGTAGCCGATGAGCTGTTCGCGTTCGGCAGCCAAGCCGGACGGATATCCATCCCAGCTCACTTCGAGTACATCGACTCGATCTCGTCCTCGTACTTCTGGTTCACGACCTTCCGCTTCATCTTCAGCGTCGGCGTGACCTCACCGGAGTCGACCGACCAGTCCATCGGCAGCACCGTGAACTTCTTGACCTGCTCCTGGTTGTGCAGACGCTTGTTCATCTCCTTGATATAGCTCTCGATGTCGGCGATGACGTCCGGATCCTGCGACAGCGACGCGACGTCGGTCGGCTTCCCCTTGGCCTTCGCCCACGCGGCTGCGTCGTCCGCGTCGAGTGCGATGAGCGCCGTCGTGAAGGGACGCTGATCGGCGATCAGGCACGCCTGTCCGACGAGCGGGTGTTGCTTGAGTAGGTTCTCGACGTTGGACGGCGCGATGTTCTTGCCGCCCGCCGTGATGAGGATCTCCTTCTTCCTGTCGACGATCTTGATGAACCCGTCGTGGAACTCCGCGACGTCACCCGAGTGGAGCCACCCCTCGGAGTCGAAGGTCTCGGCCGTGAGCTCGGGCTCCTTGTAGTAGCCCTGCGTGACGTTCCCACCGCGGACGAGGAGCTCGCCGTCGTCGGCGAGCTTGACCTCGACCCCCGGCAGGCTCGGCCCGACGGTGCCGATGCGGTGCTGGGCCGGGGTGTTCCACGATGTCGGACCGGTGTCCTCGGACTGCCCGTACACCTCGTACAGCGGCACATCGAGGGCCCAGAAGAACTCGAGGATGTCCTTCGAGATGGGGGCCGCGCCCGTTCCGGCGTTGTCCACCTGGTCCAGCCCGACGAGCTGCTGGATGAATTCGACCACGGGCTTTGCCGCGTCCGCCTTCTCGCGCACATCGTCGGGCACAAGCTTGCCCTCGTTCT
This sequence comes from Actinomycetota bacterium, assembly GCA_050694575.1. GTDB lineage: Bacteria > Actinomycetota > JAICYB01 > JAICYB01 > JAICYB01 > JBOGXL01. The sequence continues at coordinate 3,079 of JBOGXL010000097.1, forward strand.
CGAGGCGGACGAGCTCGAGACGGGAGGCGATCGCGTCTTGCGCGGCCTGGCGCTGTCCTTCGTCCGGGTTGTTGTTTATCGCGTTCTGCAGACCTTGGTAGAGCTTCTCCCAGATCCGCGGCACCGCGAAGAAGAACGTCGGCTTCACGGCG
>JBOGXL010000098.1:0-8051 GCA_050694575.1 Actinomycetota bacterium
CGCGCTACGCAGGCCGCCGCATGCTTCCTCGCGGGGATGGGAGCCGAGGTGCCGGGCGGCGTAGTGATCGACAACGGCTTCCGGTCGCTCGACGAGGAGCGGTGGCGCGCGATCTACTCGGAGACGAGGAGAGGCGACCTCGAGGCCTTCCTCCTGGCGGACCACGCCTTCGTGGAGAAGGAGGCCCGTCGGTTCGGTGATGCGCTGACGCGCGTCGTGTCGTCCACCCGCGTCGGCGGCCGTGCGCTGGTTGTCGGGCACTCGCCCATGCTCGAAGCAACGGTGTGGAGCGTCACCCAGGAGACGGTTCCGGCGCTCGGTAAGGGACAAGGCGTCGTCCTCGGATTCGCCAACGGCGAGTTCACGCTCTCTGAGTAAGGTGGGAGCACATGCTCCCGTTGGACGAGGCATACGACACGGCGCTGCACGAAGGCGTGTGGCTCGAGCGTCCTCCTGCGCTGCGGCTCGTGCGACTCACGGGCGAGCAGCGCATCTGGTTCCTCCAGAACACGATCACGGCCGATGTCGAGGATGTGCCGCCGGGCCGGTGGGTAGAGTCCTGTTTCCTCGACCCGAAGGGACGCGTCCAGGCGCACTTCCGCGTCGGGATCAGACCCGACGAGGTGTGGCTCGATGTCGCGCCCGATGCCGAACGTCTCGCCCACTGGTTCGAGACCTATCGATTCCGGACGAAGGTCGAGATCGAGACGGTGCCGAAGCGCTCCTTCACCGTGCTCGGGCCCGCGGCGCGCGATCTGGCCGCCGACGGGGAGTTCGCCGGTGAGCTCGTCTTCGGCTCCACGCTCGGTGACGTGCCTGCCGCCGACGTTCACGCCGATGCAACGCCCGCGGGCGAGCAGGCGCCGAGCGAGTTGTACGACGTTGTCCGAGTGGAAGCGGGTGTCGGCGGGTTCGGCGTGGACTTCGGCGAACGTGATCTCCCGCAGGAGGCCGGCCTGACGCGGACGGTGTCCGTGGAGAAGGGTTGTTACGTCGGTCAGGAGACCGTCGCGCGCATCCACTTCCGTGGACACATCAACAAGGTGGTGCGGCCTCTGCTGTTCTCCGCCGAGCCGCCGGTGGGGGCCGAGCTGCGCCTGGAGGGATCAAACGTCGGGCGTGTCACGTCGGTCGTCCGGTCGCCGCGCAAGGGCATCGTCGGCCTGGGCATGGTTCGTGTGGAGCCGTCGGAGGGCTCCGAGCTCGAGGTCGAGGGCGGCGGCACCGCGACGGTCGGCGCCGTGCCCGAAGGAACCAAGGTCAAGACCGGCTGAGCACTTCCTTCAACAACGGACGGACCTCGGCGACTATATCGTCCGGATGCTCGATGAGTAGCGCGTAGCGCCCAGGTGCCGTCCCTTCTCGTTGCGCTTAATGCGCCCGTAACTCGTTAACGCGCGCGTAACAATCGGAAACGTCGTGGAAAAGCGGCTCGCATAGGGTCTCCTGCGATCGACGCATCTGACGGCGAGCCCAAGGGGGGTCTATGGCTATCCGACGACGAGCAGGTGTCGTCGTGGCTCTGGCGGCTGGTTTCGTTGCGCTGGGCGCGGCGCCCGCGCTGGCAGCCCAGGAGACGACGGTGAACAGCGGCGACACGGCGTGGATCCTGGCCTCGGCCGCCCTAGTCATGTTCATGACGCCGGGTCTGGCCTTCTTCTACGGCGGGCTCGTCCGGCAGAAGAACGTGCTCGGCACGATCATGCATTCGTTCATGGCTCTGGGCATCGTGTCGATCCTGTGGGTCGCGATAGGCCACACGCTCGCGTTCGGCCCCGACATCGGCAAGGTAATCGGTGAGGGTGGCTGGATCGGCGGGCTCGACTTCATCGGCTTCAGGGACGTCGGCGACGTCCCGAGCGCTCTGGCCGCGACCATACCGCACACCGCGTACGGCATCTACCAGATGATGTTCGCCGTCATCACGCCGGCGCTGATCGCCGGAGCGTACGCGGAGCGGATCAAGTTCTCGGCCTACCTCGCCTTCACGGCCATGTGGGTGCTCGTGGTGTACGCGCCGGTGGCGCACTGGGTGTGGGGGGGCGGATTCCTCAACGGCCTCGACGGACTCGGTGCCCTCGACTTCGCCGGAGGGACGGTCGTCCACCAGAACGCGGGTGCCGCGGCGCTCGTCTTCGCGGTAGTGCTCGGCCGCCGCAAGGGCTGGCCGCAGGACTCGAGCATCATCCCGCACAACGTGCCGTTCGTCGTCCTCGGCGCATCGATCCTGTGGTTCGGCTGGTTCGGCTTCAACGGCGGGAGCGCGCTGGCCTCGGGTGGTCTGGCCGCCCTGGCCTTCACCAACACACACGTGGCCACGGCCGCGGCGGTCTTCGGCTGGGTCATCCCCGAGTGGATGCAGCACCGGAAGCCCACGACGGTCGGCGCCGCGACGGGTGCGGTAGCCGGACTCGTCGCGATCACGCCGGCGTCCGGGTTCGTCCGGCCGTGGTCGTCGATCATCATCGGCTTCGCCGCGGGGTTCCTCTGCTACCTCGCCGTCAGCCTCAAGCGCCGCTTCAACTACGACGACGCGCTCGACGTCGTGGGTGTGCACTACGTCGGAGGACTGATAGGCGCCCTGCTCACCGGCGTGTTCGCCACCGAGCAGTCGGCGCTGATGGGTCAGAAGGGCCTCGTGTACGGCGGAGGCTTGGACCTCCTCGGACGGCAGGCCGCCGCCTCGGCCGTCACGACGGTGTGGTCGGTAGTCCTGACGCTGGTCATCCTCATGCTGATCAAGTGGACGATCGGTCTGCGCGTGAACGAGGAGGACGAGATCACCGGCCTCGACCTCTCGCAGCACGGTGAGGCCGGGTACGCATTGATCGGTGGCTAGGCTGTGCCCGACGGCGTGCGACGACTAGGGGAGGCAACATGAAGCTCGTAACCGCGATCGTCAAGCCGTTCAAGATCGACGAGGTCAAGGACGCGCTGAAGGACGTCGGCGTACAAGGGATGACGGTGACCGAGTCGCGCGGCTTCGGCCGGCAACGTGGTCATACGGAGGTCTACCGGGGCGCCGAGTACCAGATCGATTTCGTCCCCAAGGTCCGGATCGAGGTGTTGGTCGACGACGGTCTCGTCGATCGGGTGGTGCAAACCGTGATGGACACCTCGCGCACGGGCACGATAGGCGACGGCAAGATCTGGGTCGTGCCCGTCGAGTCCGTCCACCGGATCCGGACGGGGGAGGCCGGCCCCGAGGCGATCTAGTCGGCGCCGCCGCTTCTGCGCCAGAACTCACTGGCGCGCAGGAGAGCGGCGACGAGGATGATCAGCCCGAGGAGCGACAACAGCCACGGGTCTGTCGATCGCCCTCCGAGGTCGCGGTCTATCACATGCGAGAAGGCGTGAAGGACGGTACCCACCGAGGCACCCGTCAGGCCGAGCAGGAGCGCGTCGCGGGCGAAGGCCGACAGCAGCAACGTTGCGCCGATGCCCGCTTGGAAGGCGCCGACGTCGTGCAGGAAGTGCTCGTTGTACGGCGGGAACTGCGCGAGCTGGTCGAAGAACGATCGCGGATCGATGAGGGCCCACAGGCCGAGGACCAGGATGAGCAGTCCCGCGAGGATCGCGACCAAGCGTGCCAGCCGGCTCGCCACGGCTAAGCGCCCGGCGGTGGTGCCTGGGGCCGGGTGGTCGGTATCTCCCCGCGGGACGCCTCGAACGAGACGGTTCCGACCTCGACGCGCTCCTTCGATCCGTTGCCGTCCGGCGGCGGTTCGGGCTCGGCCGCGGCCTCGGGTTCTTCTTCGCGCACGGCCGGCGTCGCCTCTTCGGCGGCCTGCATCAGCTCGCCTATCGATTTCTCGAGACCCTCGGCGATGACGCCGAGATCGGGTATGGCGTCGTAGTCGGCGACGAGCCCGAAGCCGAACTGGCCGTTGTAGGACATAACGGCGAAGTTCAAGGCCTGGTTCGCCGCCAGCGGCGCCATAGGGAAGAGGTCGACGAGCTCGTGGCCGCGCGAGTACAGCGGGAACTGGGGGCCGGGCACGTTCGTCACGAGGACGTTCACGAATCGCTGTTGTGCCTGCAGACGCCCGACCTGTCCGAGGATCGTCGGCGGGGCGAATCCCGTGAGCTGTGTGATCATCTCCGCGCCGACGGCCTGCTTGGAGGACTTCACGTCCTTCATCGCCTCCCGGACGATCCCGAGACGCATGACCGGGTCTTCCTCGTAGACGGGCAGGGGCGCGGCCATAGCCGTCACCCGGTTCCCCAGCGCGCCGCGTTCGGCGTCGGTGCGGATCGACATCGGGACCATCGCCTTCAACTCGAGACCACGCACATCCACCCCGCGGTGCTGAAGGAAACGGCGGAGCGAGCCGGAGACGACGGCGAGGACCACGTCGTTCACAGTTCCGCCCAGCGCGTTCTTGATCGTCTTGAAGTCGTCGAGCGACGCGCGTACGAACTCGACGCGCCGGTGGGGGCCGATGGGCACGTTGATCGGTGAGCGCGGGGCGGGATTCAGTCCGGCCCACGCCAGCGCGCCTATGCCCTCGAGGAAGGACGTCGCTTCCTTGAGAACGCGACGAGGCGCCCTCGTCGCCGCGCGGACCCCGCGCAGGATCTCCACCGGCTGTGTGGTGCGCTCGCGCACGGCTTCCGTGACGAGTTGCGCCGGCGTCGGTTCTGGCTCGGGCGTCCACGGCTCGGCCTTGAGGTCCGGGGGCTGCGGTGTGATGTCCATCAGGACGGCCGTGATGTCGGCGCCGGCGACGCCGTCGACCAGGCAATGGTGGGTCTTCGCGATCATCGCGAACCTGTCTCCGGCGAGCTTGTCGACGAGCCAGATCTCCCACAGCGGCTTCGTCCGGTCGAGCTGCTGCGACATCACCCTTCCCGCGAGTCGCTTGAGCTGCTCCTCGGTGCCCGGCGCCGGCAACGCCGTGTGCCGGACGTGGTACTCGATGTTGAAATGGGGGTCGTCCACCCACACGGGCCGTTCGAGGCCGAGAGGGACGAAGGCCAGCTTCTGGCGGAACCGGGGGACGAGGTGGAGCCGGCGACGGACTTCGTCCAGCGCTTCCTGGTAGTCGACCGACCCCTCGAAGATCGTCACCGAAGCGACGTGCATGTGGGTGTGGTCGTCCTCCAGGTGCAGGAACATCGCGTCGGCCGGTGGAAGACGATCTCGGGTCATGCCTGTCTCCTCGCTCGAAGGGATACCAGCGTGACCCCGAGTCACCATCGGCGCAACCGCGGGTGGGGTTGGAACTATCCTCAACCGGGTGGGGTTGGAACTATGGTGATGAGTGAAGAAGCCGCCGATCTCGAGCTCATCCGCAAGGCGGAGGCGGTCCTGGGCGAGATCGACAGGACCCAGGGTCTGATCGACCCTCACGCAGATGTCCTCGCGGCCTTGCGCATCCGTATCGAGGGCGGGCCGCGGAAGTCGCTCGAAGAGCTCCTCGACGCCGCTGGGGAGATCCGCGGGAAGTCCGCCGAGCTCGACGACCGCCTCAAGGGCGAGACGACGCGCGAGCGCGGCGATCTCTCCGATCTGATGTCGGAAGCGCCGAAGAAAGGTAAGTCATTGGACGACTTGCTCGGATGAAAGGGGTGCCGGTGAGGCGGATCGTGACGGTCTCGACGTGCGTCGTGCTCTTGGCGGCCGCAATGGGGATGCCGGCGAGCGCGGCGAAAGCTCCGCGCTTGGATCTGACGATCTCGAACTTCCGGTATTGCGAAGGTGAGTCGTGCACCCCGCTGGACGTCGGTTATCTGCGTGGCAGCGACGGCCCGGTAGGAGTCGATAACCCGCAGGCTCCCATCGAGGTCAAGCGCGGGACGAACGTCTACTGGATCTACCGGGACGGCTTCTGCGACATGCTCGGGTGCCCCGGACACAACGTGATCTTCGAGAACGGCACGCCGTCGGGATCGCGTAAGGGGTTCGTAGCCACCGGCGGCACGGGCAAAGCGATCAAAGTGAAGATCAGAGAGAAGGTCGGTACGACGATCCGCTACTTCTGCTCGGTCAACAACCACTACGAGACGGGCATGACCGGGATCCTGCACGTCGTCGCGTAATCCGGCGCGTGCTCAATCCTTTCGCGCTTCCCGTTCACCCGGCCATCGTCCATTTCCCCGTCGCGATGCTGAGCGCGGCGTGGGTCTGCCTGCTGCTGCGCTACGGGACGGGCGACGAGCGGTGGGACGCGCGCTCACGGCTGTTCGAGATCGTCGGCGTCGTCGCATTGCCGGCCACCATCGTCGCCGCGTTCATCGACACACGAGGGATCGGTTTCCTGTTGGAGCCGCGGGCCGACGCCCCGCTCATCTGGCACATGACCACGGGTCTGCTCACAGCCATCGCTTTCACGGCCCACTACCTGTGGCGCCGCAAACGTCCCGCGAAGGAGATCACCGGACGCCGGGCGATAGGTGACGTGACGCTCGCGACCTTCGGGATGCTCGCGTTGGTGGCCGCCGGTCTGCTCGCCGGCGAGATGGTCTTCGGCGCGTGAAGAGGCGCCTGGCCGTCTTCGTTGTCGTGGTTGTGACGCTGGCGTTGGCGGGCGTCGCGGGGGCCGAGACACTGCGCGTGTCGGTAGGGAACTACTACTACGAGGACGATCGCAACGGTGACCGGACGAAGATCGTCGTTCGGCAGGGCGATCAGATCGCGTTCACGGTTCGCCAGGGCATCTACCCGCCGCACACCGTCGAGGTGGATGAGCTGAACATCCACTCAGGAGATCTGCTGCTCGGAGAGACGTACACGACGCCGCAGCTGAACCGCGTGGGGAACTTCCTGTTGTATTGCCGGCCGCACCGGGAACGCGGGCACGTCTCTCGCCTGATAATTCAGGCGCCGGTGACAACGACGACGGCGCCGCCGGCGACGGAGGCTCCGCCGGCCCCAGGCGCGGCCACGACCGATACACCGGTGGCGACCGCTACTCCGTCACCCGTCGTGTCGACGCCGACGCCGACCTTGGTGCCCGTTGGGGTCACGAAAGCCTCACCTGAGGAGCTCAGCCGCCCGGTGGCGGTCGACCCTGATTCGCTCGAGGGTCTCACCGGCCGTGTCCGGTCCAACCAGCCGTGGACGAGAGCGTTGTGGTTCCTGCTGATCGCCTCGGTGCCTATCGTGGCCGCCGCGGCCGCAGCGCTCGGCCGCGAGCTGATGCGCGCAGCCGCTACAGGTAGCTCGCCGTCGTCTTCGGGTCCACGGCGTTCGTCTGCACGATCTCCCCGAAGTAGTGCGCGGAAGGCTTCGGGGTCCGGGCGAACGTCTCGCGATCGACGGCGATGAGGCCGAACGTGCGCGCGTAGCCGAAGGCCCACTCGAAGTTGTCCATCGACGACCAGTACAGGTACCCGCGCACGTCGGCGCCCTCGTCGATCGCCCGGCGCACGGACGCAAGGTGGGTGGCGATGTACCGGACGCGCTGCTTGTCGTCGTCGGTCCCTATCCCGTTCTCCGTGACGTACACGGGCAGGCCCGTCGCTCGCGCGGCTTCCTGCAGCACAGGGACGAAGCACTGCGGGACGACCTCGTAGCCCATCTGTGTGACCTCGGCGTCCGGTGGGACGTCGGCGGTGTTCGCGGGCGCCGACACGTCGATGCGTGTGCGTGAGTAGTAGTTCACGCCGACGAAGTCGGAGGCTCCGCGCAGGCCGGGCACGTCCTCGTCGTCGCCGAACCCGCGGATCACGCCGTCGCGCAAGGCTTGGTGGTACACGCCGACCGTACGGTGGTGGATGCGGTCGCGTACCTCCTGCGACGCGTCATCGACGGCGTCGTAGTGGCTCGTCGCGAGGACGAGGCCAACCTGGGCGCCGGGTTGGTGCTGCTTGAACGCGTTCGTCGCGGCGGCGTGGGCATGTATGAAGTTGCGCGTCACCTTCGGGTAAAGCTTCTTGTCACCGGCTCCCGGCGGGAAGGCCGTCCCTTGGTAGCCGATGATCGCGACGATGTGGGGCTCGTTGATCGTGCAGACGAAGGGGATCCTGTCACCCAGGCGGCTCGCAACCACGTCGGTGTAGCGACGGAAGTGGTCCACGACATCGTCGGATGCCCAGCCGCCCTTCGC
>JBOGXL010000099.1:0-3969 GCA_050694575.1 Actinomycetota bacterium
ACCCGCCCAGCGCTTCGGGCTTGCCCGTCACCGCTCCGAAAGCCGCGTGGCCCCCACGCACCGAGTACGCGTCGGCGAACCACGCCATCACGCGGTCGTCCGTCCCGACGTCGGGTGCCGGGATGTCGACGTCCGGACCGATCACGTCGGCCAGGGAGTAAGCGAACTCGCGCGTCAGCCGCTCCAGCTCCCGCACCGACAGCTTCCGCGGGTCGCACGGGACCCCGCCCTTCGCACCGCCGAAGGGGAGATCGGTGACCGCGCACTTCCACGTCATCTCCATGGCGAGCGCGCGCAGGTCGTCCACGGTGACGGTCGGGTGGTAGCGCAGGCCGCCCTTGGCCGGGCCGCGCGCGACGTTGTGCTGCACACGGAAGCCGCGGAACAGCTCCATGTCGCCGGAGTCCATGCGCACCGGGAACGACACTTCGATCACTCGATGCGGACGCCGCAAGATCTGGTACAGGGTCGGGTCGATCTGGGTCGCTTCGGCGACGACGTCGAGCTGGGCCAGGGACTGTTCCCACAGCTTGCCCCCGGTCCCCGTGCTCTCCGCGACGGCAGCTCTCATCGCTTGAGCCATCACCACCAGGGTAGGCGCTGGCACACTGTGGGACACAAAAGGTCTCTAAGGGGGGACACATGCTTCGCGGTCGGCGGTTCGTCGCCGCGCCGATGGCCGTGCTGCTCGCGGCGGCGCTCCTCGGTGCGCCGCAAACCCGTGCCGCCGAGACCGAACGGTTCGGCGACGTCGAGTTCCCGCGCGATGAGCACATCCATCTCGACGGCTGGGACTTCTGGTGGGGCGCCGCCGACATCGTCACGACGCGCGGCAACCGCTACACGGTGGGCATCGCCATGGCCTCCGTGCAGGGCTACGGGATCTCCGGCCACCAGGTCTTCGCGTGGCAGGGCCCGTACAAGGGCTCGAGCATCCTGACGCAGTACGGCCCGCCCGAGTGGGGACACCCGAACGAGGCCACGCCCGGGCGCTACTACCGCCGGATGAGCAACTACGTCGACGGCGTCAGCGACCTGTTGCGCTTCGAGACCATCGATCTCCAGAGCGCGGGGACCGTCCTCGACACGTGGAAGCGAAAATCGCTCGACGGCCACGACTACCGCTTCACGATCGACGACGACGCCGCGGACATCCACCCCGCCGGCAAGACCGCGCGGCTGCGCGTCGATCTGCGGGCACGCATGCGCAAACCGCCGCTGCTCGCTGGCGGCGAAGGGACCTTCTGGTACGGCATCCCGCAAGCCCTCGGGTATCCGTCCCGGTCCTTCCAGTACATGCAGGCGTCGGAGCGCCTCTCGGGAACGCTCGAGATCGCCGAGCCCGGCGGCAAGGTCGTGCGTGAGACGGTGAGGCCGTCCGGGTCGAGCCTCGTGATGATCCACGAGTACGACGCGTCGCCGGAAGACTTGCCGGCGGGGCTCGCGCTCGCGCTGGCGACACAGCTCCATCCGCGCTACCCCACCTACTACCAGGGCGGTATGCCGTGGGAGCTGTTGTTCGCGGACCTGCGCAACGGCGCGCAGCTCTTCGTCGCGCTCATCGCCTTCCCGGACACCGAGCGCGGGGTGCTGCGCCCGGTGCCGGTGAACGGCATGCGCGACTACTACGTGATCGCGACGCTGCGGCTGCCCAACGGGAAGTCGGTGCTGCTCGACGACCGATTGCGCGTCGAGCACCTCTCGTACCGGACGATCGTCGGACGCGTCCCGACCTTCATGGTGTCGGTCAAGGGCATCTGGAAGCAGGCGTGGACGTACCGGGTGCGCTTCCCGGGGGGCAAGGTGGGTTCGTCGCAGGTGCCGGCCTTCGACCTCGGCTTCGCTTCTCGTTTCCGTTCGACCGAACCGCTGGCCGATGCGGAGGCCAACGCCGAGAAGCAACGGGTGCCGTTCGTGGCGTCGGGCTCGTGGGACGGATGCGCGGTCGACGGCTTCGCGTGGTCGGAAGTGATCGTGAACTGGTACCAGTACGAGAAGGAAGACCCGTGGTTCACCGGTGGACGATTGCCGCGGACGCCTACGCGATGCTGAAGCTTTCAGCGGTCGTCGTCGTGGTCGTTTCGGTACTTCTGCCCGCGCCGGCGGTGGCGGCCGAGGGATGCAACGCCTACGACGTGATCTCCCCCGAGTGCGGATACACGGCGACCGAGCACGGGGGCCTCGGCGGCTACGGGGCCGAGCCCGGCGGCTGGATCGTGAAGATCGTGCGGAAAACCGAACGGAAGCCCACCATCGTGCGCTCCGCCGGCGGCTTCGAGACCTATGCCTGTGGTGTGGTCCGACCCGGCGACCGCGTGACTGCGTCCGCCGGGCCGGGATCGGGAGTCTTCGTAGGGAACCCCGGGATCTGCTTGTACACCGGCCGTCGCTAGCACCACCCATCCTGGCTGGATGCACCCCGGCCCCCTCGAGGGACTGAACGACGAGCAGCGAGCGGCGGCCGAGGCCGTCCGGGGGCCCGTGTGCATCCTCGCGGGCGCAGGCTCGGGCAAGACCACGACCATCACGCGCCGGATCGCCAACCAGGTCTCCACAGGCACGTTCCTGCCCTCGGCCGTCCTCGCCCTCACCTTCACCGACCGCGCCGCCAAGGAGCTGCGCGGACGCCTGTGGAAGCTCGGCATCGACGGCGACGTCCGGGCCCGGACCTTCCACGCCGAGGCCCTCGCCCAGGTCGCGCACTTCACCGACTCCCCCGACCTGCTCCCCTCGAAGGCCGGGATCCTCGGCCCCCTGGTGCGGCGTCTGCCTCGTCCCTATCGCTTCCGCGCCACGAAGGACATCGCCGCGGAGATCGAGCGCGCCAAGAACCGCCGCGTGACGCACGAGACCTACCTGGACGACCTCGGCTCCCACGAGCCGCCGCTGCCGCCCGACCTCATGGTGCGCGTCTACCGCGAGTACGAGGACCGCAAGCGACGCAACGGCAAGCTCGACTTCGAGGACCTCCTCGAGGAGGCCATCACCCTCATGCAGGGCAACCGCGCCGCCGCCGACCGCGTGCGCTCGCGCTACAGCGCCTTCAGCGTCGACGAGTACCAGGACGTCAACCTCCTCCAGCAGACGCTGCTCGAGTGCTGGCTCGGCGGACGCGACGACGTCTGCGTCGTCGGCGACGACTATCAGTCGATCTACGGCTTCACCGGCGCGACGCCGCGCTGGCTGCTCGACTTCCCCAAGCGCTACCCGATCACCCACGTCGTGACGCTCACGCAGAACTACCGCTCGACGCCGCAGGTGCTGACGCTTGCGAACAAGCTCACGTCCGGCCTGCGCGGACGCGAGAAGAAGCTCGTCGCCACCAAGTCGGACGGTCCCGAGTGCCTCCTCACCGAGCACGCGACGGGGGCCGAGGAGACCGAGGCGATCGTGAAGGAGATCGACCGTCTCGCGCGCGCGGGCGCGCCCTTCGAGGAGATGGCGATCCTCTACCGCATCAACGCGCGCTCCGAGGATTACGAGGAAGCCCTGGCCGACGCGCGCATCCCCTATCAGGTGCGCGACGGAGCGTTCCTTCGCCGCCCCGGCCCGCGCACCGCTCTGCGCAAGCTCGCGCGCGCCGACCAGAACGGCCCGGCGACCGACCTCGTCACCGCAGCCGCGACCGAGCTCGGCTGGCACCCGTTGAACGTGCCGGACGAAGCCGCCGGACAAGAAGAGATCACGCGCCTGGCCGACCTAGGACGACTCGTCCGTCTGGCCGAGGAGTTCGAAGGATCGCTCGCCGCCTTCCTCACCGACCTGCGCCTGCGCTTCGAGGACGAGAACGGACGCGGCGTCGTCCTGTCCACCTACCACCGCGCGAAGGGCCTCGAGTGGGGCGCTGTATTCCTGCCGCGCCTGGAGGATCGGGAGTTGGCGTTCGCCTTGTCGAAGTCAGACGTCGAGGTCGCCGAGGAGGGCCGCCTCATTTTTGTCGGGATCACGAGAGCCCGCTCGCACCTGTGG
>JBOGXL010000100.1:0-2370 GCA_050694575.1 Actinomycetota bacterium
TCCGACGCCTTCCTCGGCGACGTCCGCGTCCTCACGCGCGACGAGAACAGCTTTGTCCTGCGCGCGGTGAACGAGATGTACCGGGGTTTTCGCGGTGAGAAGCCGGACGGCGCCTGCTCGCTCGAGCAGTACTTCGACGTCTTCCTGTCATGGGGCGGGCTGCAGGCCGCCGGCGAAGAGCCGATCATCAAGCTCTTCATCCGCGGATGGGAGCTCTTCCCCGACGTCGCACCGCCGGACGTCGCCGAGGCCATGGAAGCCATCCATCGGGATCCGAGCCGGCTCGCCAAAGAGTTGAGCCGGCGCGATTCGACCTTCATCCACGGCGACCTTCGTCTGCACAACCTCGGCCTGGCGTCGGATCGCGTGGTGCTCCTCGATTGGGAGCTGGCGAGTTACGGACCTCCCGCCGTCGACTTCGCGTGGTACCTGATCATCTCGGCCACGCGCATCGACGCCTCGCGCGAAGAGATCACCGACGATTTCAGGAAGATCGCGGGGGACGACTTCGATCCCGTGGCGCTCGAGCTCGCGATGACCACCGCATTGGCTCAGCTCGGGTGGAACAAGGCACTCGACATCGTCGAGAACCCCGATCTCGGCATCCGTGAGCAGGAACGAGCCGATCTGGACTGGTGGATAGCACGCGTCCGGCGTTCGCTTGAGACGTGGTCGCCCGTCTAAGGGGATAGCATCGGCCGCATGGCCGATAAGGACGCTTCGACACGTGAGCTCGTGTTCGCTCTGCCGGACATCGCGAAGCTGTTGTGGCGAGTCGTCCGCGACAACCGCGTCTCTCCGCTCGTGCGGGGAGGGCTGGTCGCGACGGCGGCCTATCTCGTGCTTCCTGTTGACGTGATTCCGGACTGGGTGCCGCTTCTGGGTCAGCTCGACGACGTCGTCCTGCTCACGGTAGGCGTGCGAACGCTGCTCCGCCGCGTGCCCCAGCGCATCGTGCGCGAGCATTGGTCGGGCGAGCGGAACGTGCTCGAGACCCTGCTCGGCAAACCCCTCATCGACTCGAAGTCCAACGGCGGCTAGCCGGCCCGAACGTACGAGTCCATCGCAGCGAAGGCTTCGAGCGCATCGACCCGCGAGTCCGCGGGTTCACCATCGAGCTCACGCCACAGGCGCATGAGGTTCAGTACGAGCCGCTCGCGATCCTTCCACTCTGCGTACGGACCGAGGTCGATCTCGGGCGCGGCTTCCTCCGGGCTCAGTCCGGCGTCCTTCAGCTTCGAACCTTCGGCGACGACGAGGCGAAGGTAGGAGTCCATCGACCGAAGCCCTTCGGCGTCCGTGACGGGACCGTGGCCCGGAACGATCACCTCCGGCTCGAGCGCGAGCAGGCGGTCGACTGTGGCGATCCAGTTGATCAGCGACCCTTCCCAGACCAGAGGCGTCGAGCCGATGAAGGCGAGGTCGCCGGCGAAGAGCACGCGTTCGTCGGGCACCCACACCGCGATGTCGCCGAGGGTGTGACACGGGCCGAAGTAGCGAAGCTGCACCTCGCGATCGCCGCTGTGCAGGCAGAGCGAGTCTTCGAAGGTGACGGTGGGCGGCACGACCTCGATCCCTCTGAAGTCGAAAGGTGCGAAGGCTCTCTTCAGATAGCCCGCCGCGCCCGGCTCGTCGGGAGCGTCGGCAGCCGCGGCGAGCAACGCCGGCGTCGCTCCTCGCATGAGCTCTTCCCGGCACCGACGATGGCCGACGATCGTCGCCCCTTCGACGAGCTGGTTCCCGAAGGTGTGGTCGCCGTTGTGATGCGTGTTGACGAGCGTCCGGATCGGGCGGTCGGCCGCGTCGCGGACGGCCGCCAACAGCTCAACCGTATTCGGAAGATCGAAAAACGTATCGATGAGCGCGGCGCCGTCCTCGCCGACTATCAAGCCGGCGTTGGACCATCCCCAGCTCCCGTCGGGCTGGAGGAAGGCGAAGGTCGTGGGCCCCACCTGCACCAGCCCGCGCGCGTACGGCACGGACGGAATGTACTCCCTCGTTCAAACCTCTGCGTTGAGCAATGGTTAGCCCTTGACGATACGCAATTGTTCGGCTACGTTGTGTCCGTGACGCACCACTTGCTGGGGACGGCCGAGATCGCCGTGATGCTCGGCGTGTCGCGCCAGCGCGTCGCGCAGCTGATCGAGACCTACGACGACTTCCCGGCTCCCGAGGCCGAGCTGTCCGCCGGGCGGATCTGGGCTCGCACCGCCGTCGAGACGTGGATCGCGTCTCATCCCGAACGCGAACCGGGCCGGCCCGAGGCGGGAGAAGAGCCGAGGCGGCCGAGGTTCTTCGGCAGGAAGTCCTTTGCGATGTTCGAGCGATTCACGGATCGGGCTCGCATCTCGATCGTGAAGGCGCAGGAAG
>JBOGXL010000101.1:0-12517 GCA_050694575.1 Actinomycetota bacterium
CCGCCGTTGCGCCCCTGCTCGGTGTAGACGGGGACGCCGGCCGCGCCGAGCGCTTCGAGATCGCGGTAGATCGTTCGCTCGGAAACCTCCAGGCGCCGAGCGAGCTCGGCCGCCGTCGTTTTCCGGAGGCGCTGAAGGATGAGGAGGATCGCGAGCAACCGGTCGGCCCGCATGGAGGAAACGGTACCTGGAAAACCTGACATAGGTAGTCAGGTTTGCCTGCGATACTCGGGTGGCCGGGGTCGACGAACAGGAGGGAACACCATGGCTACGGAGTTCGCGCAGATCGATGTTGTCGCTGCGGATGTCGGTCGGACCGTCGACTTCTACCGTCGGCTGGGTGTGGACGTGCCCGAGGATGCGGTCTGGGCTCACGACGGCGCGCCCCACCACGTCGAGATCAGGATGTCCAACGGCGCGGCCGTCGCTTTCGACAGCCCGGCCTTGACGAAGGCGTACAACGCGTCGTGGCCGGACGGCGCGTCGGGCACGGTGATGATCTTCTCCGTACCGGACCGCCACACCGTCGACGAGCTCTTCACGAAGATGACGGACGACGGCTGCGTCGGACAGATGCCCCCCACAGACGCCTTCTGGGGCGCGCGTTACGCGATAATCGACGATCCCGACGGCAACCACGTGGGGATCATGAGCCCGTCCGACCGCGAGCACGAGAGTGCCCCCGGCTTCGACGCCTAGGGCGGTGGCGGGCCATAAGCTGGCCCTTCGACAGCGGGGTACTTCACGGATGAAGAAGCGTCTGACCAGCTCTGCGGAGTGGCGGTTCCTCGGCTCCCTGTGGCACGGCGACCGCTCACTGACGATCGCGTGGTGGGCGCTCGTCGTGGCCCGTGGCGTGTTGCCGGCGCTGTTCGCGTTGTCGATGGGCGCCTTGGTGGGATCCGTCCAACGGGGTGGGTCGTTGGCGGGACCGCTCTTCTTCGCGGCGGCCGTGTTCATCGGCATGAACACGCTGACGCCCGTGCACACGGCGATCGGATCCATCCTCGGCGCCAAGACGGGCGTATGGCTGAACGATCTGTTGTTGCGCGCGTCCTTGGATCCACCCAGCGTCGCGCACCTCGAACGGCCGGACCTGGCGGACGAGCTCGCGAAGGCGCGCGATTTCGACGCGGGAACGCTCGGCCCGTCGCTCGAAATTGCGATGCCGGAGGTGGGGAGCGGGTTCGCGACGGTGCTCGGCGGCTTCAGCCAGGCTATGGTGCTCGGTGCGTACCGCTGGTGGGCGCCGCTCCTCGTGGGCGGAGCCTGGCTCTCGACGCACATCCTTCTTCGCGAGAGCGCGCTGTGGAAGATCTATTCGACCGAGGAGTTCAACGCGGTCAGCCGTCACTCCGACTACGCGTATAGGCTCGCGGTCGATGCGCCGGCGGCGAAAGAGGTGCGCATCTTCGGGCTGGCCGGATGGACTGTCGACCGCTTCGCCGCCCTGCGTCGACGGGTGGCCGAGGCTCTGTACAAGCAGCGCCGCCTGAAGCAGCGTCCTCTCGTATGGAGCATCGCGACGATCGTCCCCGCGAACGCGATCTTCTTCTGGTCGCTGGCGATGGACGCCCAGGCCGGGGCCCTTCCGCTCGCGCGCATAGTGGTGTTCGCGCAGCTCGCCGTCGGTTGCAGCGCCCTGGCCTTCAGCGAGTTCGATTGGTGGTTCCGGGGAAGTGCCGAGCCTGTGCCGAGGGTGCTGGACCTCGGCGACAAGATGCGTCCGGCCGGCGCCCTCGAGCGCGGACACGCCTCGTCCGCCGGGTTGCCCAGCCGCGAGATCCACTTCGAAGACGTGTCGTTCGCCTACCCGACGACGGGCGTTCGCGTGCTGGACGGATTCGACCTCACGATCCCCGCCGGCTCCTCACTCGCGATAGTCGGTCCGAACGGAGCGGGGAAGACGACACTCGCCAAGCTCCTGTGCCGCCTTTACGACCCGCAGGCCGGCGCCATCCGCGTCGACGGTATCGACATCCGGATGCTCCATCTGGACGAGTGGCGCTCCCGGATCGCCGCCGTTTTCCAGGACTTCAATCGATACGAGACGTCTCTGCGCGAGAACGTGGCGCCGCTCGGTGCCCCCGACGATGTCGTCACGAGCGCCCTGCACCGCGCACAGGCTGATGATCTCGCCGAGCTCGATCGCGTTCTGTCCAAGCTCTACGAAGGCGGCACCGACCTCTCCGGTGGTCAATGGCAGCGGGTGGCCCTCGCGCGAGCGGTCGCCGCCGTCGAGCTCGGAGCGGGCGTCGTGATCCTGGACGAGCCGACGGCGCAACTCGACGTGCGTGGTGAAGCCGAGATCTTCGACAGGCTGCTCGAGGCGACGAGAGGCCGGACGGTGATCCTCGTCTCCCACCGTTTCTCGACGGTCCGCCACGCCGACCGGATCTGCGTTCTGGAGCACGGCCGGGTCGTCGAGCTGGGCTCCCACGACGAGCTCATGGCCCGTGGCGGACGCTACAAGACCATGTTCGATCTCCAGGCGTCACGGTTCTATATCGAGGAAGGCGAGGTAGAGCTCGATGCCGCCCCGACCTGACGAGGACGAGGACATCCCGGGGGCGGCCCGCGCGCTCTGGCGTGCCCTCGCCCTCGCTTATCAGGCCGAGCCCAAGCTTCTGATCGTCTCGTTCGCTCTCATCACCAGCGCGATGATCCCCGAGGCGTTGAACGCCCTCTGGCTGAAGCTGCTGGGCGACGGCGTAGACCAAGGTCGATCGAGCCTGATCGTCACCGCGTCGATTGGGTTCGCTGCTTCGGGCAGCGCGGGTTGGCTCCTGAGGATCGTGGGGGACCGCGTTCATTTCCTTTTCCGCGAGCGGGCGACCATCGCCATCGAGTCCCACATCGTTGGGCTCCAAGCCGGTGTAGCGACGATCGAGCACCACGAGCGTCCCGAGTACCTCGACCGGTTGCAGATCCTCAAGGATCACGCGTTCCTGCTCAACCACCTCTATCACTCGGCCATGAGCACGCTCGGCTCCCTCATCCGCCTCGGCATCACGGTTGTGTTGCTCGTGTCGGTGCACCCGGCCCTGCTCGGGCTGTTCCTCTTCGCCGTTCCAACGCTGATCGTCTCGTCGAGGCGAGCGAGCAGAGAGCGGGTTGTAGAGGAGAGCGTCGCGTCGCAGAGACGGGCGGCGCGGCACTTCTACGACCTGGGAACGCAGGCAGGTCCGGCCAAGGAGATCAGGGTCGGCCGCGCCGAGACATGGCTCGTGGGCAAGCGGCGCGCAGCACTCGAGAATTGGTTCCGTGCGGTCAACCGCATCCGTTGGCGGTCGGCGGGGTGGCACGCGTTCGCTTGGGCGTTGTTCGGGGCGGGATATGCCGCCGCCATCGTCTTCGTGGCGCTCGTGATCGATCGTTCGGCCGGAGACGTTCTCCTTGTCTTGGCGGCGGGCGCCAACCTGTCCCAGTACATGGGCATGACGGCGGGGCAGGCGCAGTTCCTTCGTTGGACGCTCGATGCGGCAGCTCGGCTTGCATGGCTCGAGGACTATGCCAAGGCGCGAACGTCAGGTGAGGCTCCCGCACCGAAGCGTTTGGAACGCGGCATCCGCGTGGACGACGTGTCGTTCTCGTATCCCGGGACGGATCGGCTCGTCCTCCAGAACGTCGATCTGGATCTTCCTGCCGGGAAGGTGGTCGCGATAGTTGGTGAGAACGGCGCCGGGAAGACAACGCTCGTCAAGCTCCTCTGCCGGTTCTACGAGCCGACGAGCGGCCGGATCCTCGTCGACGGCAAGGAGCTGTCGTCGATGGCGGCAGACGAATGGCGATCTCGGCTCGCGGGAGCCTTCCAGGACTTCTTCCGGTACGAGCTGTTCGCCCGGGAGACGGTCGGCCTCGGCGACCTCGTGCGGATGGATGAGGTGCCCGCCCTCCGGACGGCGATCGAGCGCGGCGGCGCCGACGACGTGATCGAGCGCCTTCCGAAGGGCCTCGACACGCAGCTCGGCCCGGCGTGGGAGGAAGGCGTCGAGCTCTCCTTCGGCCAGTGGCAGAAGCTGGCCTTGGCCCGTGGCTTCATGCGCGACCACCCGCTCCTGCTCGTCCTCGACGAACCGACGGCCGCGCTCGACGCCGAGACGGAGCATGCCTTGTTCGAGCGCTTCGCCGATTCGTCACGGGATGCGGCAGGAGATGGACGCGTCACGATCCTCGTTTCCCATCGGTTCTCGACGGTCAGGATGGCCGACCTCATCGTGGTGCTCGACGGCGCCCACGTCGTCGAGACCGGCTCTCACGATGAGCTGATGGCGCGCAACGGGCTGTACGCCGAGCTCTACGGCATCCAAGCCCGCGCGTATCGCAGTTAGAACGTCGCGATCGGGTTCGCGGGGCTCCCCGTCGCACCGACCCAGCGCAGCGGCGCGAGCGTGAAGAGGAACTCCCAACGGCCGAAGCCTTCGCACGCCTGGGCCAGCGCCTCGAGATCGCAGTTGTCGAGGAGCCACAACCCCATAGCTACGATGCCGACGGCGTGTATCGGATTGCGCAGACCGGCATAGCCGGAAGGGATCGCGTCCTGTGCGGTGTCGCAGGCGATCATCGCCACCCCGCGTTCGTGAAGCCATGGAAGGCACGCCGCGTGCCAGCCCGCGCGGCCGACCCGCGCGACCTCGTCCGGTCCCTCGTCGCGCACCTTCCTTCCGTAGCCGGTTCTCAGCAGCA
This sequence comes from Actinomycetota bacterium, assembly GCA_050694575.1. Classification (GTDB taxonomy): domain Bacteria; phylum Actinomycetota; class JAICYB01; order JAICYB01; family JAICYB01; genus JBOGXL01. Next base: position 4,687 of record JBOGXL010000101.1, read on the forward strand.
GCACGTCGCCTTCATCCACCCTGACGCCCTCACGTTCCTCGGCCGCCTCGAGGTCGGACGGGAACACAGCTTCGCCCGGCTCCAGCCAGTCGCCACCGCGTGCCCCGGCCACATCGAGCAGGACGCCGCGCGTCACGACGCCGTGACGCAACGCGGTGATGTCGTGCTCTGTCGCGCCGAAGGTGGTCGTGACGAGCTCGGCGGGCTTGCCGTTGTACATCCGGCCGTCCCAGAAGATGTGTGAGAGGCCGTCGACGTGGGTGACGGTGTGCCCGTGGTACACGAGCCCGATGTACTCGGCCGCCCCGGCCGAGCGATCACCTTCGCGTCCCGGCGCTGTGACGCGGTGCTCGTCCGCGAGCCCCTGACCCGTCGCCAGCATGTAGCGGCGCGGAGGCCCCATTGGCTGGTCGGCCGGAGGAGCGCCGCCGACGTCCCACGCGCACGAGACGGTCGTGCCGACGCGGACGAGCTCCGCGGCGGCGATGCGCTTCGCCGGCGTGACGAGATTCAGGGTGCCGAGCTCGTCGTCGGGGCCCCAGCGTCCCCAGTTCGAGAGCGCTTCGAAGTACGACAGCACCTCGTTCTCTGTGGGGACGTGCTGCGTCACTCGGTGTAGAGCGATGATGACGCCTTCATCCAGCGGAGCTGCATACGCATCTCCGCAACGCGTTCGCCGTCAGGCGTGTCGGCGTAGCTCTCGAACCAGACGTACTCGGTCTTCGGGCTCTCTCCGACGGCGAGGATCTCACCGCCGACCTTGTACCGCCGATCGAGCACGAGCGGTCCGTTCACGTGGCGGACCTCTATCGCACCGAACAGGCCGACGGCGTTGCCGGCCTTGCGGCCTATCACGCGAGCGGGGTGGAAGTACAGGTAATGGACGAGCGTTGCCGGACTGGCCACCGGTCCACCCCACGGCGAATCGTTCGAATACCACTCGAGCGGCTCGGTGATCACGCCCAGACGGTCGAGCTGATGCTTGTGCTCAGCTTCGATGTCGGCTTCGGGGATGGCATCTCCGGCCTTCACCTCGGCGAGGATCCGCGGGTTTTCGGCTTCGAAGAGTGAGAGGTCGATCGACTGGAGTGCGGTCGGCTCACCGGTGTCCCCGACCGAAGCGCTGCCTTCGCCGACGAGCATGCCGTCCTCCCGCTCGATCCAGGCATCGACTTGCGTGTCGGTGGCGCCGGCCGTCGGCTTGCGCACGTGAGCGCGCACGGGCTCCTTGTCCGTCGTGGCGTTGCGGAACTTGACGGACAGCGTTCCGCGCTCGAACCACCGATCGCCGAACGCTTCGAGCAGTACGGGAGGGAAGAGCTCGAGGTGGATCGATCCCGCGACGGTGCCGCCGCGGAAGCCGAGCTTCGCGGCGGTGGCGTCGTTGTGGATGCTGTCGGTGATGCCCTGCGCCTGGTTCACCGATCGACGCAGCGGGCCGAGGATGACCCCGTCCCGGACGGTGATGCCCTCAGCGATCCTCTGCGCCATGCCCGACCCCCTTTGAGCTGTCGACCTCGGACAAGAATGACAGGACGACCTCGTTCCATGCATCAGGTTGCTCGAAGTACGGCGAGTGCCCGGCCTCGGGGATCTCGGCGACCCGGGCGCCGGGGATGACGCGGCCGAGCTCGTGGACGGCTTCGGCCGGGATCAGACCGTCCTCGGACCCGACGACGAGAAGGACGGGAAGCCGCAGGGCTTCCACGTCCTCGATCCGGTAACGCGTCGAATAAAGCTTCCCGACCATGTCGGCGTCGGTGACGCTCGGATCCCGGAAGCTCCCGATGCTCTGATAGAGGAACGTGTTCGTCGGGTCCTTCTCGCTGAAGCGATCGCCTAGGGCCGGATGCCGGCCGAGGACGGGCTCGGGCAGCGCCGCCCTGGTCTGGCGGCTGATGATCTCCCCGATGCGCTCGGTCATCACCCCGGCCGTGCTGTCGGTGATGACGAGCGACTTCACGCGGTCGGGCGATCGGAGCGCGAATCCGAGTACCGCCCAGCCGCCCATGGACTGCCCGACGAGGTGCGCCCGCTCGAGCTCGAGCTGGTCGAGCAACGCGCCTATGTCGTCGACGGCGGCTTCGGGCCCGGCCCGGCCGTGGCGGTTCGTCGACCGTCCGAACCCGCGCTGATCCCAGGTGACGGCTCGGAACCGCTGGACGAAGACCGGCACCTGCTGGTACCAGACGGCGTGGTTGCCGCCGAGGCCGTGACCGAAGACGACGGCTGCGCCTTCGCCGGTGCTCTCGTAGTAGATGTCCTCGCCATCCGTTGGGACGAGCCCCGAAGTCCAGACGAAGCTGCTCATACGCCGCGCTTCAGCGCGTCCTCGGCCCAGGCAGCCGACATCTCGACGGAGAGCTTGAACGCATCGACCTGAACGCCCGTCGTGTCGAGTGCGCCGCCGAGGTAGCGCGCGTAGACGCCTTCGACGATGCACGCGCTCTTCCAATGCGAGAAGGCGACGTAAAAGTTGATCTGCGACACGTCGCGTCCGGAACGGTTCGCGTAGCGCTCGAGCAGCTCGGCCTTCGTGGGGAATCCGGGCACTATAGATGGGGACATCCGGTGCGCAGGTCCGCCCTCGCCCGGCTCGGGCCACGTCGAGAGGACGTAGCCGACGTCGGCCAGCGGATCCCCGAGCGTGGCGATCTCCCAATCAAGGACGGCGGCGATCGGACCGTCCACCGACGTTATGCAGTTCCCGAGCCTGTAGTCGCCGTGGACGATGCGAGCGGGTCCCTGCTCCGGGATCTTCGCGGAGAGGGTCTCGTGCAAGTCGTCGACGAGCGGCAGCTCACGAGTCTTCGACGCGTTCCATTGCGAGTACCAGCGCTTGAGCTGACGCGCGACGTACCCCTCCTTGCGCGCGATGTCACCGACGCCGGAGTCATCGGGATCGACGTCGTGCAGATCGGACAACACGTCGATGAACGACTCTCCGGCGATGCGCCGACGAGGTTCGTCGTAAGAGGTCTCGGCCACCGTCGCGTCGTGCAGGACGTGACCCTCGACGAAGCCCATCACGTAGAAGGGTGCGCCGGTCACATCGGTGTCGGCGCAGAACCCGAGCGGCGGCGGTACGGGCACGGGCGTCGGATGACATGCAGAGATGAATCTCCACTCTCGGGTCATGTCGTGGGCGGTGGGGAGGAGGTGCCCCAGGGGTGGTCGCCGCAACACGAGCTTGCTACCGGCGTCGTCGGTGATCTCGTAGGTGAGGTTGGAGTGGCCGCCCTTTATCCGGAAGAACTCGAGCGGCGGCGTTACGCCGTCGATGTTCGTCTTGATCCACTCGGTGACGCCGTCCACCTCGATGCCCGCCGGTTGGTCGGTCACACCCCCGCCAACAGCGCCAGCTGACGAGACTGCGCCACGAGCCTCCCGTCCCGGCTCCACAGCCATCCGTCCTCCTCTATGAACCCGCCACGCGCCGTCTGGGTGCGGAAGACCGCCAGGTACCAATCGTCGGGCTTCGAGCCGTCCAGGGGCAAAGCTTCGCGGTAGTGGTAGGTCATGTCGATGGTTGGGACGCCGGCCCCGCCCCCTCCTTCGCCGAGCTTCACGAAGACCGAGGGTGCCCAGGCGTCCATGAGCTGGGTTGCCAACAGGTAGTCGGTTACTCGAGGCTCGCGGAGCCTGATCCACACGCCCGTCTCGGCCCGGTTGTCGGGGTGCGGCGTCGGCGCTCCGAGCGCGCGCCTGATGTCGAAGTGCCTTCCGAAGGGGAAGTCCTCCCGGTCGGCGACGGGCTCGAGGTCCTCGGGGGCGGGGACCTCGGGCATCAGCAGCTCGGAGAATTCCGGGCCCGTCCGGGGGAGCGCGAAGGCGGCCACACCGAGGGCGACGAGCTTCTTCTGCTGGACGAGATGCGCCGTCACCGTCGACATCGTCCGCCCCGAACGCTCCACGCTCGTCTCCACCCGTATCGGCGCCTCCTTCGGCACCCTGAGGAAGTGCACGGTCAGTGAACGAGGCGTCCGCTCCGCATCGATGGACATCTCCATGCCGCGCAGCACCATCGCGGCGATATGGCCGCCGTTGGCTCCCCGGACGATGCGCCATGCCGGATCGACGCGCCCTTCGAACGCGCCGGGCGAGACCCGCGTCAGCCCGTTATCGGTGTCGAAGCGCGTCATGCCTGGTGTGCGACGAGCTCGGGCTCGTACGCCTCGCAGACCGAACCGTCCTCGTTGAAGACGAGGAACCTGTCGAAGTTCCGCATGAACCACCTGTCGTGTGTCACGGCGATCACCGTCCCCTCGAATGTTTCGAGCGCGTCCTCGAGGGCTTCCGCCGACGCGATGTCTAGGTTGTCTGTGGGTTCGTCGAGGAGGAGCATGGTCGCGCCTTCGAGCTCGAGCAGCAGGATCTGCAGCCGAGCTTGCTGTCCGCCGGACAAGGACTCGAAGGATTGGTTCCAGTTCGAGGAGAGCTCGTACCGGCGCAAGATGCGCATCGCGCGCTCGCGGTCCAGGCCGTGCCTGCGCAGAACGTCGATCACCGTCTCTCCGACCAGTTCCCGATGGTCGTGGGCCTGTGCGAAGTATCCGGGTACAACCCGGGAGCCGAGGACGTACTCGCCCTCGTGCCCAATCGGTTCGCCGGCGACCATCCGGAGGAAGTGACTCTTGCCCGTTCCGTTCGGTCCGACGATGCCCACGCGTTCGCCGAACCAGATCTCGGACTGGAACGCTCCGAAGATCCCCGGAACGGCAAGCTGCCGAACGGCCAGTGCTCGGCGCCCGGTCTGCCCGCCGGCCAGCCGCATCCGGATGTTCTGGTCGGCCGGTATCTCGGGGGGAGGAGACTCGGCCTCGTACCGACGCAACCGTGACTCAGCCGCTTTCGCGCGCGACGCGAACTTGTCCGATGTCGCCGCGCGTCGCTTGAATTCCTTCATGATGCCGATGAGCCGCTCGTGCTCGTCGTGCCAGCGCCGGTGCGCCTGGTCGAGCCGCCCGAGCCGGGCTTGGCGGGCGTCGTGATACGTGGCGAAGGACGCGGGGTGCGTCCACGCGCCGTGGCCTTCGAGCGTGACCACCGCGTGCGAGGTCTCGGCGAGCAGCTGGCGGTCGTGGCTGACGTACAGGATCGTCTTGTCCGTCGAGTTGAGGGTTCGCTCGAGCCATCGTTTCCAGCCGACGTCCAGGAAGTTATCGGGCTCGTCGAGCAGGAGGACCTCGGCATCCGACCGGATCAGCGCCTCCAGTGCGAGACGCTTCAGCTCGCCGCCCGACAGCTCGTGCACCGAGCGACCCGCGGCGACATCCATCGATTGGCCGAGAGCCTCCGTCGTGCAGACATCCCACAGGACCTCGGCTTCGTACCCGCCGGCGTCGCCCCAGGCGGCCAGCGCGTCGGCGTAGCGCAGGTCCGCGGCGCGACCGTGCGGCAGTCCAACGGCACGCTCGGCGACGACGAGGTCGGCCGCGGCTCGCTGCACGCGATCGGCGGCATGCGCCAGCAGGAAGTCGCGGACGGTCGTCCCCGGCGCTATCGAGGCCACGAGCTGCCGCATGAACAGCACGCGGCCGTCGATGCGGGACGACCCGCGGAACGGCGACTCCTCTCCGGCGAGCAGCCGCAAGAGTGTCGTCTTGCCCACACCGTTCGCCCCGACCAGCGCCGCGTGGTGTCCGGAGTGGACGCGAAAGCTCACACCGTCGAAGAGCACGCGGCCCCCGGGGAGCTTGTAGGCAAGGTCTGCGACTTCGATGAACCCCATGGACGCCAGGTTAGAGCGTCGCCCCGAGTACCTCGAACAGACGGTCGATGTCGCCGGGCTCGTTGTAGACATGTGGCGCCACCCGGACGGCATCGCCGCGGACGCTCACGAAGACCTCGGCCTGCGCCATGGCCTTGGCGACGACCTCGGGGTCGGCTCCGTGCAGACGCACGCCGAGCAGGTGAGGCGCCCGCAGCCCGGCCGGGGCGACGCCGAGCCCGTGAGCCTGGGCCAAGGACGCGGTCTTCTCGGTGAGCGCGGCGATGTAGGCGGCGATGCGCTCGACGCCCCAACCGATGGTCTGCTTCAAGGCCGCGATGATGGCCGGCATCAGCGCGAAGTTCGATGATTCGCCGACGTCGTACCGACGCGCTCCGGGACGATACGCGTCCTGGTAGTCGACCAGGCGGGCGAAATCGTCACTCTCGCGACGACTCATCCAGCTGAACTCGATCGGACGACCTTCTCGGCGCTCCGGCGCGCACCACATGAAGCCCGCGCTGTACGGACCGAGGAGCCACTTGTAGAGCGACGTCATCACGAAGTCCGGTCGGATCTGCGCGACGTCGAGCGGCATCGCGCCTATAGATTGCACGCCGTCCACGACGAGGGCTGCGCCTGCATCCCGCACCCGCTCACCGACGCGAACGAGGTCGAGCAAGCCACCGTCGGTCCAGTGGCAATTCGGCACGGCGACGATGGCCGTCCGCTCGTCGATGTACTCGATCACGGCCGCCGTCCAATCGCCCGTGGCCGGGCGTGCGACGGCAACGACCTCGCCCGAGGCACGGGCGGCGAGCTCTCGCCATGCGTACACGTTCGACGGGAACTCGTCGGCCAGCGTGAGGATCCGCTGACCGGCTCCCATAGGGAGATTCCGCGCGGCGACGGCGATGCCGTAGCTCACCGACGGGAGGACGGCGACGCCGTCGGTGTCCGCATCGATGAGGCGGGCGAACAGATCGCGGGCCTCCTCGAGGGGCTCGAAGAAGTCCGCCGGCCCTATCGTCCACGGTCGTCGCTTGCGCTCGACGCCTTCCCGCCCGGCCTCGAGCACCGGGCGGGAGAGCGGGCCCATGTACGCGCAGTTCAGGTACGTGAGACCGTCCGGGATATCGAACAGCGCGCGCTGGGATCGAAGTGGTTCCACGCGTCAATGCCACCACATCGGCGCCCTGACCTGCGGGTGTTTGGTCCGGGACGGCACCGGGAAGGCCTCACGGATGCCGCGTCGGGTGTGGGCAGTAAGAGCGGCTCGGGGGCCGCCCTTCCACGCTGCGTGAGGCTGCGCGGTGGGACGCATCAGTGATCCGTACAGAACTCCTGTAACACGCCCGGTAACCCTTCCGTCGGTCGACGTGTCTGTTATCCAAATCGGTCGTCGGAGGGCACGTGCCTGCAAACAGCTCGTTACACGTCCGTAGCGTGCGTTCCGAATCGCGCAACCTTCGCCGACTACGCTCGCGACCGAGGCCGGGAAGCGCTTCGGCGCTCTCGAGAACCGGAGGCATCCGTTGACTATCGCGCTGTTCCCCGGACAAGGCGTCCAGTCGCCCGACATGGGCCGAGGGCTGACCGACGCGAGCCCGGACGTGTTCGCCGCCGCATCCGACGTGCTTGAGGTCGACGTTGCCGAGCTGTGCACCTCGGGCCGGTCCGGTGAGGCCGATCTCGGTACGACTCGCTGGGCGCAACCCGCCGTCCTCGTTTGTGGAGTGGCGGCCTTCGAGATCCTCTCCAGGGGCGGTGAGAGCTTCGGCGCGGCGGCCGGGCACAGCGTCGGCGAGTACGCCGCACTCGTCGGCGCCGGAGCGGTGTCGCTGACCGACGCCCTCCGGATCATCAGCGTCAGAGCGGAAGCGACTGACGAAGCTGGGCGTTCCACTCCGGGCGCCATGGCGGCCGTCATGCGTGTCGATCGCGAGGTTGTCGATCGCATCTGCGCTCGCGAGGGCGTTGCCTTGGCCGCCGAGAACGGACCAGGGCAGTTCGTCGTTTCCGGTCCAGTCGCCGGCCTCAAGCGTGCTATCGAAGCCCTCGCCGCGGCCGGCGCCGTGAGCCGACATCTCGACGTTTCCGCCGCCTTCCACTCACCCGTGA
>JBOGXL010000102.1:0-1649 GCA_050694575.1 Actinomycetota bacterium
GATCTGGCTCATAGGGTCGGACGACTCAGTGGTGAGCTCCGCGCGCAGAGGCACCTCGGGGTGCTCGAGATCCTGAACGGGCGGATCCGCAGCGGCCATGAACTTCTCCGCCATGCCTTCGATACGTGCATGGATCTGAGCTTCGCGGTCGGCGCTCTCGAGACCGGTGTCAACCTGCTTCACTCCGCTTGCCTGCTCGGCCACTTGGACGAAGCAGAGAGTGTCGGAGGGCTGATGTTGCGGCTCACCGACTCTCCGTTCTGGGAAGCGATGGTGAGATCGAACCTGGCAACGACCAGGTTCGAGTTGAACGACCTCGACGGCGCCCGGGAGGCGGCGGAGCGCGTGCTTGCCCTCGGCCCGGACTCGGCACCAGTAGCCCCGCGCACCGCCGCGCGGCTCGCATTGATCAGGATGCACATCGCGCGGGCGGACTGGGACGCAGCCGATGAACAAGTGCGCCTCGCTCGTGAGGACCTGGGAGGGCTGGGCGGGCGGGAGGGGCTCGCGACCGCCGTGCGGACGGCGATGGGCGAGTTGGCCCTCGGACGAGGCGATGCCGATGGAGCCCTCCGTCTGGCCGAGGAAGGGCTCGAGAACGCGCAGTTCGCTGAGAAGCCCGTTCACATCGCCCTGCTCCGGCTGAGAGGTCTCGCCCTCGGGAAGGAGCGCCTCGAGGAAGCGCGAGCGGTCTTGAATGACGTCCGGAACATGAGTCGCGTCATGGAGATGCGGTTGGAGGAAGCACGAACGCTCGTAGCGATAGGCTCGCGTTCGGTGTCGGACGAAGCGCTCTCGGACGCCGAGGAGATCTTCACAACTTGCGGCTGCACGCGCGGACTCGTCGAAGTGGCCGAAGCTCGTCGCCAGCTGCTACGCGCCTGACCAAGTCGACGCGCGCCCTCGCGCGATAATCCCTGCGTGCACATACATCGTCTCGGCACCGTCGACGGGTTCATCGCGATCGACCTGGACGGTGCCCGGTTCTCGGCCGGCGGCACGAGGTTTGCGCCCGACGTCACGGAACAAGAGGCGGCGTTGCTCGCTCGGGCCATGACGTACAAGTTCGGCGTCCTCGGCCTCCGGGCTGGGGGAGCCAAGGGCGCAGTTCGTGGACGGCCGGAGGAGAAGGGCGAGCGGCTGAAGAAGTACTGCGAGGAGATCCGTCCGCTCGTCGAGGAGGGGCGGTTCGGGACCGCTGCGGATCTCGGTACGTCCGAGAGCGACTTCGCGACTCTGCGGGATCCGTCGGTCCCGCCGAGTGTGATGACGAAGAGCATCGGCGGTGAGGCCATCGAGGATCTCGTCACCGGGTTCGGGGTCGTCGTCGCGGCCGAGACGGCTATGGGCTCGGTCGAAGGCGCGACGTTTGCCATCGAGGGGTTCGGCAAGGTCGGTGGCGGGGTCGCGCGTGAGGCGGTGCGGCGCGGCGCGTGGGTCGTCGCCGTCTCGACCATCGAGGGGTGCCTGTTCGATGCGGCCGGGCTCGATGTCGAGGCGCTCCTGGGCTTGCGGCGCGCGTACGGCGACGGGTTCGTCCATCAGGCGGGAGCCCGGAGCGACGCCGACCCGCGGGCGCTCCTCGATGTGGACGCCGACATCCTCGTCCCCGGCGCCCGGACCGGCGTGATCACGGCCGGCGTCGCCGA
>JBOGXL010000103.1:0-7836 GCA_050694575.1 Actinomycetota bacterium
TTCGGTGACGAGGTCACGGAGATCGTCGACGGCCTCACGAAGATCGCGAAGATCTCGTTCCGGTCGTCGGAAGCGGCGCAGGCCGAGAACTACCGCAAGATGATCGTCGCGATGGCTCGGGATGTCCGGGTCATCATCATCAAGCTCGCCGACCGGCTCCACAACATGCGCACCCTCGATCCCGTTGCGCCCGAGAAGCAAGAGCTCAAGGCCCGGGAGACGCTCGAGGTGTACGTGCCCCTGGCGAGTCGTCTCGGGATGTTCCAAGTCCGTTCCGAGCTCGAGGACCTCGGCTTCCGCTACCTCTACACCAACCGCTACGAGGAGATCGTCGACCTCACGAACCGGCGCCAGCCCGAGCGCGACACCTACCTCGTCACGGTCCTCGAGGAGATCCGCGGCCACCTCGACCAAGCGAAGGTCCAGGCCGAGGTCTCGGGCCGGGCGAAGAACTTCTACTCCATCTACCAGAAGATGGTGGAGCGCGGTGTCGAGTTCGACGACATCTTCGATCTCGTCGGGGTCCGGATCGTCGTCGGCGACCTTCGCGACTGCTACGCGGCCCTCGGCGTGATCCACGCGCTGTGGAAACCCCTGCCCGGACGGTTCAAGGATTACATCGCGATGCCGAAGTTCAACATGTACCAGTCTCTGCACACGTCGGTGATGGGCCCCGAGGGCAAGCCTCTCGAGATCCAGATCCGGACGCGGTCGATGCACGAGATGGCCGAGTTCGGCATCGCGGCGCACTGGAAGTACAAGGAGACGGAGGGCCGCTCGCGGCGGCGTACGGAGGACTCCGACGTCCCGTGGCTGGGCGAGCTCGTCGAGACGTTCCGCGAGGCCGAAGATCCGCGAGAGTTCATGGAGTCCTTGCGTCTCGACCTTTTCCACGACGACGTCTTCTGCTTCACGCCGAAGGGCGACGTCGTCTCGCTTCCTCGAGGCGCATGCACTATAGATTTCGCTTACGCGATCCACACCGAGGTGGGACACCGCACGGTCGGTGCTCGCGTCAACGGCAGCCTCGTTCCGCTCGACACGCGCCTCGAGTCCGGCGACGTCGTGGAGATCATGACGACGCGAGCACAGGACGCGCGTCCCAAGGAGGACTGGCTCGCGCTCGTGAAGACGTCTCGGGCCCGGTCGCGCATCCGCCACTGGCTGACGGCACACAGGCGCGAGGAAGCGCGTGAAGAGGGCCGCGAGCTCTTCCTCAAGGCCCTTCGGCGCGCGTCGGTACCGCAGAGCGAGATCACGACGGACGCCTGGCGATCGATCTTCTCCGAGCTCAAGACGTCGGGTGAGGAGACGCTCTACGAGGCTCTGGGCGAGGGACGTCTGCCGACCGACGAGTTCGTCCAGGTCTTGCGCGATCTGTTCCGGCCGGAGGAGGCGGAGCCGGCACCCGAGCTGCCCATCCCGAAACGACCGCGGGAGCCCACGGCGCCGTCGATAGTCGTCAAGGGCACGCGTGACGTTGCGGCCAAGCTCGCTCGCTGCTGTGCCCCCGTCCCGGGCGACGACATCTTCGGGTTCGTGACGCGTGGACGCGGCGTTTCGGTGCACCGGGTGGACTGCCCAAATGCCCAGACACTGATGGCACAGGCCGAGCGCATGGTCGAGGTCGAATGGGATTCGTCGCAGGGCGGACGCTTCACCGTCGTGCTGCAGGTTTCGGCCCTCGATCGCTCAGGCTTGCTCCGTGACATCTCCGACACGCTCACGGACTCCGGCGTGATGATCCTTTCTTCCTCGTCGTGGGCGAAGCGGGACGGAACCGCACGCCTCCGCTTCGCCTTCGAGCTTGCCGATGTCGGTCACCTCGATCACATCCAGCGCGCCGTACGACGCATCGAGGGAGTCTTCGACAGCTACAGGGTGCTCCCGCTGAAGGCCCGCCAGGGCTAGTGCGGGCCGTCGTCCAGCGCGTGTCGGACGCATCAGTCCGGGTTGCCGGAGAGATCGTTGCCTCTGTCGGATCGGGGCTCCTCGTTCTGCTCGGTGTCCACCGCGACGACTCGCCGGACGACGGCCTGCGCATGGCCGACAAGATCGCCCACCTCCGCGTGTTCGCCGACGAGGAGGGGAAGGTGAACCGGTCCGTGCTCGACACGGGCGGTTCGGCTCTGGTCGTCAGCCAGTTCACGCTGTACGGGGATACCGGACGTGGCCGCCGCCCGTCGTTCGTGGACGCCGCCCGGCCCGAGGCCGCCGAGCCCCTGGTCGAAGCGGTAGCCGAACGGCTGCGCGAGCACGGCGTTCGGACGGTGACGGGAGCCTTCGGCGCGCACATGGAGGTGGCGCTCACCAACGACGGACCCGTGACTATCCTCATCGAATCACGTAAAGGAGGGTGATATGGCAAAGGTGATCTCGGTCTCTCGCGTGATTCCGGCGCCGGCTCAGAAGATCTTCGATCTCCTGGCCGATCCGTCTATGCACCCCGTCCTCGACGGCTCCGGCACCGTCAAGGGGTCGCGTGGCGGCAACCCCGAGCGCCTTACCCTCGGCGCCCGGTTCGGGATGGACATGCGCATCGGCGGTCCCTACCGCGTGACGAACCAGGTGACGGAGTTCGAGGAAGGACGGCGGATCGCGTGGCGTCACATGGCGCGGTACACGTGGCGGTACGAGCTCGAACCGCAGGAAGGCGGGACGAAGGTCACGGAGTCCTTCGACGCCACCACGGGTCTTGCCCCCGCGTTCATCATCAGGGCGCTCGGCTTCTTCCGCCGCAACTCCGAGGGCATGCGGAAGACCCTGGAGAACATCGAGCGGCACTTCGAAGGGCAGTCTGCTTGACCAAACCGAAGGCCCCGCGCGGCGCCGGCGATCTGCTGCCGGCGTCCTCGGAGCTCCTGAACGAGCTGGAGGACACGGCTCGCGCGCTGTTCGATCGCTTCGGGTATCAGCGGATCGAAACGCCGCTCTTCGAGCACACCGAGGTGTTCCAGCGCGCCGCCGGGAAGACGTCTGAGGTTGTCCTCGAGAAGCAGATGTACTCGTTCACGGACACGCGTGGCCGCTCGTTCAGCCTCCGACCCGAAGCCACCGCCGGTATCGCACGAGCGGTCGTCGAGCACGACATGACGAAGCAGAGCGCGCTGCTCCGGCTCTACCTCATGGGCTGGATGTTCCGTTACGAGCGGCCGCAGAGGGGACGGGCGCGGCAGTTCCACCAGATCGACGCCGAGGCGGTCGGGTCGGCGGAACCGACGATCGACGCCGAGCTCATCGTCCTCGCGAAGCAGTTCTTCGATTCGGTAGGTCTAGCGCCGAAGATCCTCTTGAGCTCCATGGGCGACCCGGCCGACCGCGAGCGCTACTTCCCGGTGCTGCGCGAGGCCATCGGTGACCAGGCCGAAGACATGTGCGACGACTGCCACGTCCGGCTGAAGAACAACCCGTTGCGCGTGTTCGACTGCAAGGTGCCGGGATGTCGGAAGATCCTCCGCGGCGAGGACATCCCGTCCATCACCGATTTCCTCTGCGACGAGTGCCGTGCTCACTACCGTTCGGTGCAGGAGATCCTGGAAGCCGTCGGCGTGGCCTGGGTCGAAGACCGACATCTCGTACGCGGCTTCGATTACTACACGCGCACCGTCTTCGAGTTCGACCTCGAGGGATTCGGCGCGCGCTCGGTCGTCTGCGGCGGCGGCAGATACGACGGACTCATCGAGCTTCTCGGTGGCCCGTCGACGCCGGCCGCCGGCTTCGCCGTGGGAACGGAGCCGGTGATGGTGGCCCTGCGCGAGGCTCGGCGCCCCGAGACCAGAGGCCCCGATGTGTTCGTGGCATGGATGGAGGGCCTGGCCGGCGTCGCCATGGCCCTCGCTCTCGACCTCAGGCGTGCGGGCCGGCGCGTGGTCGTGGCCGACGCGTCACGGTCGCTGCGATCGCAGTTGCGCGAGGCCAACCGGCTGGGCGCCGGCCAAGCCGTGATCCTCGGCCCGGACGAGGTCGCCAAGCGCGTCGCGACCGTGCGCGACCTCGGCTCGAGCGAGCAGCGCGAGGTCGCGCTCGACGCGCTGGTCCAGGAGCTGTCGCCATGATCTTCAGGATGGAGCGGAGTGACTCCCTGTGTTGAAGTCGCACGGCGCCGGCGAGCTGCGCGCGTCCGATGTGGGTGAGCGGGTGCAGCTCGGCGGCTGGGTGAACGCGCACCGCGATCACGGCGGCGTCCTCTTCGTGGATCTGCGCGACTCGACGGGCGTCGTCCAGGTCGTGTGCGAGGCCGAGCCGGTCGCCGCCGTCGCCCAACGCGTTCGCGACGAGTGGTGTGTGCTCGTCCGGGGGTCGGTGCGCGCTCGTCCCGACGGGACGGTCAACACGAAGCTGCCGACGGGTGAGATCGAGGTCGTCGCCGAGGAGATCGAGGTCCTTTCCGAGAGTCCGCCGCTCCCGTTCCCCGTGACCGACGACGTCGATGCCGAGGAGACGACGCGGCTGCGCCACAGGTACGTGGATCTGCGCCGGGGGCCGATGCAAGAGGCGCTATCCCTGCGCTCCCGTGTCCGCAAAGAGATCCGCGATCACTTCGACGAGCACGGGTTCATCGAGGTGGAGACGCCGATCATGACCCGTTCGACGCCGGAGGGGTCGCGAGACTTCATCGTGCCTTCGCGGCACCAGCGGGGAAGCGTGTACGCGCTCGCGCAGTCCCCGCAGCTCTACAAACAGGTGCTCATGGTCGGTGGGGTCGAGCGCTACTACCAGCTCGCACCGTCCTTCCGCGATGAGGACGCTCGTGCCGACCGCCAGATCGAGTTCACGCAGCTCGACTTCGAGATGGCGTTCGTCGAGCGCGACGACGTCCTCGTGATCGTCGAGCAGCTCGTCCAACGGGTCTGGCGTGAGCTGCGGGGAGCCGACATCGCCGCGCCGTTCCCGCGGATCCCCTACGAGGAGTCGGCCGCCCTGTATGGGACCGACCAGCCCGATCTGCGTGAGGCGGCGGGGCTTGCCGTCGTCGACCTGTCGCCGGTTTTCGCGGGAACCGAGTTCCGTGCCTTCGCCGGCGTGCTCGAGAAGGGGGGAGCGGTGCGCGGGCTGCGCGTGCCGGGGGCCGGTGCCGACGCCTCGCGAGCGTTCCGCGACGGGCTCATCGAACGAGCAAAGGAGCTCGGCGCCCAGGGTCTGGTCTGGATGACGGTGACCGAAGACGAGCTCCAGTCACCCATCGCGAAGTTCCTCGCCGCCACCGAGCTCGAGGCCGTCCGAAAGCAGCTGGAGGCCGAGCCCGGTGATCTGCTGCTCATCGCCGCGGACGAACCGGCGTTGGCCAGCCGTGTCCTTGGCGCCCTGCGTGTTGCGCTCGGCCGCGAGCTCGGACGAGTCCGATCAACAGCCGACCCAGAGGATTGGCGTTTCGCCTGGATCGTCGACATGCCGCTGTTCCAGAGAACCGAAGACGGAGGGTGGGACTCGGCCGGCAACCCGTTCTACGCCCCGGCCCCCGATTCGCTGGCGACCTTCGCGGCGGACCCGGCGAGCGCCCGTTCGCAGCAGTACGACCTCGTCGTGAACGGCATGGAGCTCCTCAGCGGATCGATCCGTATACATCGCGCCGACGTACAAAGGAAAATCTTCGAGGTGCTCGGCTTGACCACCGAGGAGATCGAGGCTCGTTTCGGATGGTTCGTCGAGGCCCTCGCGCACGGAGCACCGCCCCACGGCGGTGTGGGCATGGGGATCGATCGCATCCTGATGGCCCTCACGGGGTCGATGTCGCTGCGCGACGTCATCGCGTTCCCGAAGACCCAGACCGGCACCGATCTGCTCACGGGAGCCCCGGCTCCCCCCGATCCCGTGCTGTTGCGCGAGCTGGGGTTGCGCCCGGTCGAAGACGAGCGTCGGTGACGTCGATGCGCGTCCCCGTCGTCGACGCGCATCTCGACATCGCCTGGAACGTCCTCAGCGGGAGAGACTACGACGCCACGGCGGCGGAGGTCCGCGAGCGGGAAGGCTCGGCGGCGCCCACGCGGTGCATGGTGACGTTGCGCGAATTGGCGAGAGGCGACGTCGCCGTCGCTTTCGCTACGCTGTTCACCGGAACGAACACGTACGAAGACGACGGCCGCGGGATCTACGACACCGCTCCGGACGAGGACGCGCGCCGTCAGCTCGACGTCTATCTCGGCTGGGAAGAGGCCGAGAAGGTGCGGATCATCCGAGACACACAGGCGCTGGACTCCCACCTCGACGCGTGGGAGCAGGACGGCAAGCTGGGCATCGTCGTACTCATCGAGGGCGGCGACTCGATCACGACTCCCGCCGAGCTGCCCGTCTGGTGGGACGCCGGGGTGCGGATCATCGGTCCCGCGTGGAGCGCGACACGGTACTGCGGAGGCACGCGGCGTCCGGGCGGGCTCACGGACTTGGGCGCCGAGCTCGTCGTCGCGATGCGAGAGCTCGGGTTCGTCCTCGATGCTTCACATCTCGCCGAGCAAGCCTTCTGGGACGCGATTGACCTCGGCCCCGGGCGGATCATCGCGAGTCATTCGAATGCGCGGGCGATAGTCCCGGGCGGACGGCTCATCACCGGGGATCGCCAGCTCTCCGACGACATGATCCGGGCGATAGGCGATGCCGACGGCGTGATTGGACTGAACCTCTTCAACGGGTTCCTCGTCCCGGAGTGGGAACCCGCGATCATCGGGAAGCTGATCCCGTCACTGCTGGCCGGGCCGCCGGCAGTCATGGCCGAAAACCACCTCGTCACGCTCGACGACGTCCGCGCCCACGCAGCGCACATCGCCGATCTCATCGGCTGGAGCCGGGTCGGGATCGGTTCCGATCTCGACGGGGGACTGGGGGCCGACGAGACGCCGGCCGAGCTGGATACGGCCGCGGACCTGGCTGCGGTGGGCGAAGTCGCGCCTCCCGAGGCGCGGTCGGGACTCGTCGGAGCAAACTGGCTGCGCTTGCTGCGCGCCGCGCTTCCCGGCTGACCCTCCGGCGGTGGCAGGCGGCGGATGCGGTAAGAAGGAGGCAGCCAAATGACGCGCCGGACATGGATCGTCCTGCTTCTGTCCATCGGCGGCATCGTGTTGCTGCTCTTCATCACCATCGGAGTCGTCGCCGCCGTTTCGTTGGCCGGCCTCGCCGCCGGCGGCTACGACGAGGAGATCCTTCAAGGTGAGGGTGGGGCGAAGATCGCCCTGATCCGGATCGACGGGCAGATCCACGGCGGCGGATCCGAACCGGGGCTGTTCGGCGGCGGTGGCGCGGGGGCCCAGGACGTCATAGGCCAGATCCGTCAGGCGATGGACGACGACGCGGTGAGCGGCGTGATTCTCCGTGTCGATTCGCCGGGCGGCGCGGTAGTCGCCTCGGACGAGATAGCTCGCGCCGTGCGGCGGCTGCGCGAACGGAAGCCCGTCGTTGCGTCGATGGGCGACCTCGCTGCCTCCGGCGGCTACTACATCGCCTCGCAAGCGCAGCGCGTGTTCGCGAACCCCGGAACCGTGACGGGATCGATTGGCGTCATCGCCATCCTTCCGAACCTCGAAGGCACGGCTTCCAAGCTCGGGATCAGACCCGTCGTGATGACGGCGGGCGACCTGAAGGACGTCGGGTCTCCGTTCCGTGAGATGCGTCCGCAGGAACGCGATCTCTATCAGCGGCTGCTGGACGAAGCACACACGCAATTCATCGAAGCGGTCGCCAGAGGCCGTGGTGACGAGGTTGCCTCGATCCGCCGCCTTGCCGACGGACGTCCGTACTCCGGCCTCCAGGCCGAGGACAACGGGCTCGTGGACGACCTCGGCGACCTCGAAGATGCCTACGACGCCGTCCTCGAGCTCGCCGAGCTGCGACGGGAAGAAGCGAGCC
>JBOGXL010000104.1:0-1887 GCA_050694575.1 Actinomycetota bacterium
AGGCCCGAACCGCGGTCCTCGTGTGGAGCATGGGCGTCACGCAGCACGCCTACGGCGAGGACAACGTCCGGGCCATCGTCAACCTCGGTCTGTCCAAGGGCTTCGTCGGGCGGGAGGGCTGCGGGCTGATGCCCATCCGCGGCCACTCCGGCGTGCAGGGCGGAGCGGAGATGGGAGCGTACGCGACGGTGCTCCCGGGTGGGATCCCCATCTCGGCGGAGAGCGCCGCGGATCTCAGCGCTCGCTGGGGTTTCGAGGTGCCGAGCGGAACCGGCCTCACCGCGCCGGAGATGGTGGACGCCGCGGCCGGCGGCGACCTCGACGTCCTGTTCTGTGCCGGAGGGAACTTCCTCGAGGTGCTGCCCGAGCCGCGCTTCGTGGAGCGGGCGCTCGAGCGGATCCCGATGCGCGTGCACATGGACATCGTGCTGTCGTCCCAGATGCTCGTGGAGCCGGGGGAGGATGTGGTGCTGTTGCCGGCCGCCACGCGTTACGAGATCCCCGGCGGCATCACCGAGACGTCCACCGAGCGGCGCATCATCTACTCACCGGAGATCAAGGGCCGCCGCATCGGCGAGGCGAGGGCCGAATGGGACGTCCTGCTCGACCTCGCCCGCCGCGTGCGTCCCGAGCTGGCGGAGCATCTGTCGTACGAGGACACCCACGCCGTCCGCCGGGAGATCGCGAGCGTCGTGCCGCTGTACGCCGGTATCGAGGGGCTGCGGGAGCCGGGAGACTCCGTGCAGTACGGGGGGCCGCACCTGTGCGCGGGCTGGGACTTCCCGACACCGGACGGCAAAGCGCACTTCTCCGTCGTTGCGCTGCCGGCGGTCAGGAGCGCCGACGGCTCTTTCCTGTGCTCGACGCGGCGAGGCAAGCAGTTCAACAGCATGGTGCACGAACGCATCGACGCGCTCACCGGAGCGGCGCGGGAAGCCGTGCTGATGAACGTCCACGACGCGACGGCGCTCGGCCTCCGCGACGGCGATCCCGTCACGCTGCGCAGCGACGTCGGATCCTACGAGGGCCGCGTCCTCTGCGCTCCGATCCAACCCGGCAACGTCCAGGTGCACTGGCCCGAAGGGTCGGTGCTCATCGACAGGCACACGCGCTCGCCGGAGGCGGGCATCCCCGACTACAACGCTGTCGTCCGAATCGAGGTCGGTCAGGCGGTTGAGGGACGAGACCCGGCTGCGAGCGCGACTTGAAGCAGGTCCGACCGGAGCTGGGCGATCTGCGAGTCGAGATGATCCAGGCGCCGCTCGATCGTGTCGAAGCGACCCTTGTTGCTCCAATACTGGAGACCGGTGAAAAGAGCGAGTAGTGCTCCGGTCACGACCGGCGTCAGGACATCCATGTCTTCCTCCATGCTACGCGCGGTGGGGAAGGGACCTGAGCGTAGAGTGGGCAACCGACGTTGAAAGATCGTCCCGGCAGCCAGGTGCCCATCACGGTGCGAGCCGTGTCGCGCGAAGCGATACGGACCCGTCCGGACACTGTCGCGACCGAGGAGCCGCTCGAGATCCGGCTGCAGGCCGGCGGCGACCGTCGAACGGTTGCGGTGACGATGCGAACTCCCGGTGCCGACTTCGAGCTGGCCGGCGGGTTCCTCTACGGCGAAGGCGTGATCGACGCACGGTCCGGCGTCGTGTCGGTCCGGTATTGCACCGATCCGGACGTGGACACGACGCAGCAGTACAACGTCGTGACGGTGGATCTTGCGGCGGGGTCGCTGCCGGATCTCGGCTCCCTGGACCGCCACTTCTACACGACGAGCGCGTGCGGGGTGTGCGGCAAAGCCAGCCTCGAGGCGATCGAAGACCTCGGCGGCCCGCCCATCGGTGACGGCCCGATCCTCTCCACAGATGTCGTGCTGTCGCTGCCCGA
>JBOGXL010000105.1:0-8161 GCA_050694575.1 Actinomycetota bacterium
GGATCTTCAGGTACGAGCGCGTCGACCACACCGACGGGAGGAGGTTGGCGATGCGTCCGCCCATGAGCTCGCCGGCGAACCGCGGGCGGTCGCCGAGGCCGAGGCCCTCGATGAAGTCGGCGAGCAGACCCCGGCGGACTTTCCACCCCGTCGCGTCGGCGAGCGCGTCGCACACCTCCTTGGTTCTGGCTTCCGGCGGCTGGTGGTCGGTGCCGGCGAGGAGCAGGACGCGGTCGCTGCTCGTCCGCGCGGCGAGCGACTTCACCTTGCCGCGCAGTCGCTTGAGCGCGGCGTCCATGTCGGACGGGAGCCCGGCCGCGTTCCCGTAGCCCTCCCAGAGGTGGCAAGCGAGAACGGCCGTGCCGTCGGGAGCCACCCAGGCGTACTCCGCAGGAAGCTCGGCGATCTCGTCGCTGTTCCCGCGCCAGTAGACGAAGTGGCCGAGCCCGAAGCCGTCGAAGAGTTGCGGGAACTGCGCCGGATGCCCGAAGGAGTCGGGCGTGTACGCGGCCTTCGTGACGGGGCCGATGGTCTCGCCGACGCGGCGCCCCTCGAGGAGGTTGCGGATGTGTGTCTCGCCGGACGGGAGGAACGAGTCCGGTTGGATGTACCACGGGCCGATCTCGATGCGCCCGTCGCGCACGTGTTTTTCGAGATCGCCGCGCCGGTGCGGACGGATCGCGAGGTAGTCCTCGAGAACGATCGTTTGTCCGTCGAGGAGGAACGTGTAGCCGGGATCGGCCTCCATGAGCTCGAACACACGATCGAGGGTGTCTACGAGGCGTGCCCGGAAGGCTTGGAAGGTGCGGTACCACTCGCGGTCCCAGTGCGTCGTGGCGACGAGGATCACTTCCATAAGCGCATATGATTCCGCACCGATGGAGTTCGGCGACAGATGAGGGGTGCAGGCGGCCCGATCTGGGACGACCTCGCGTCGGCCGAAGATCTCGCCGCCCTCGATCCCGGTCCCCAGCCCATCGACGGCAAGCCCGATGTCCTCGTCGTCGGCGGCGGCGCGATAGGCCTGTGCGTGGCGGCCTCCTGTGTCGACGAAGGGATGACCGTCTTTCTCGTCGAGCGCGGGCGGCTGGCGGATGGTGCGTCGGGACGAGCCGCCGGTGGGCTGTCGCCGGACGCGCATCCCGAGCTCGGCGACGAGTGGGCCACGCTGGCGCGCCGCAGCCTGGCTCTGCACCGCGAGCTCGACGAAAGGGACGACTACGGCCTGCGGGATCTCGACCTCCTGATCCCGCCCGATGTCCGCATCCCGGATCAGGCGCACGCGGATCCGCTGCGGTTCGCCGCATCGCTGGCGCGACGCGCGGGCGAGATCTCGACACGAACGTCGAGCGAGTACACGCTGACATCGGGCGGCCGGGTCGTCACCGTCAACACGAACCGAGGTGTGATCCAGCCCGGCGTGGTGGTGTTCGCGACCGGGATCGCACCGCCGCAGGTCCCTCACATGCGGCAGTCGCTCGTCAAGGGACACCTCGTCGCGACGGAGCCCGCAGGCTTTGTGCTCGACGAGATCGTCGCCGACGGCGAGATCCTCGTGCTGCAGACACAAGACGGACGTCTGGTCGCCGGCGGGACGAAGGACCGCGATGACACGACAGAGCCCGTCGACGAGACGACGGCGGATCGCGTCATGCAGCGTCTCATCGAGCTCGCTCCGCGAGCTGCGGGACTCGCGCGCACCCATGCCTGGACGTGCTTCAGGCCGTGTTGTGCCGACGAGCTACCCGTCGTCGATCTGGTGCCGGGACTACGGAACGCGTGGTTCGTCGCCGGGCTGTACAGCACGGGCATCCTCATGGCGCCGGTGATCGGCGAGACCGTCGCCGCGTGGATCGCGAAGGGGAGACCGGACACGATCGAGCAGTTCGGGTCGGGTCGCTCGACGCTCGCCGGCTAGGCCGCGCACGGCCCTGTGTCGGTCTGCCCCGCCGCTTGCGCCTGTTGCACGCGCGGCAGGATCTCACTCGACGTCAGCGAGTAACCGATCTCCGGTTGCGTGGTCGAGGCGGCGAAGATGACGCCGAGGACCGTGCCGTCCTGCCTCACGAACGGACCGCCGGAGTTCCCCTGCCGGATCTGCGCTTGGAGCTGGTGCACCTGCCGGCGCGTCGTGTTCTGGTTGTAGATGTCTCGGCCCGTCGCGAAGAAGCTGCGCAGGACGGTGGCCGGCGCTGCGTTGAATCGTCCGCCGCCCGGATAACCGAGCACCGCCGATCCGTCCCCGCGGCCCGCCGTGCCGCTGAATATCGGCAAGGGGCCGCCGGCGAGGCCGGTCGTCCTCAAGATGGCGACGTCGAGATCGGGGTCGAAGAGCACGGGCACCGAGCGATGCGTGCCGTTGGCGTCCTCGACGTTGGGGTTGGTGATGCCGGCTACGACGTGCGCGTTGGTCACGACGAGGTTGCCGGGCTGGACGATGAACCCGGACCCGGTCTGTATACCCCCGCAGCCGATGCCGCGGATGCGAACCGTCGAGCGTCCGGCGGCGTTGACGGCGGCCTGGACCTCGGCACCGCCAGGCACGTCGATGGGCCCCGCCGGGATCGGTTCGAGCCCTTCGAAGACCTGAGGGAACGGCGTCGTCTTGATGAATTGCTGGAGACGCGCGAAGACGCTCGGGGCGGGAGGGAGGCGGTCGATGAGCGCGCGCACGATGGCCGAGTCGTGGATCTGCTCGGCGACCTGACGGGTGGGGCCGACCGACAACAACACAGCGACGAGCCAGACCGCTGCGAGCGCCGCGACTATCGCGACGACGGCGCCGAGCGCAGAGTCGGCTTTGCCCAGTTGGAGGCGACGCAGGGCGCCCCACGCGTGGGTGCCGAAGTAGCGTCCGACGGCGCCGCCGATGAGCGCCAGCCCGAGGAAGGTAACGAGGGAAACGAAGGCCGAGGCGAAGGGCGACTCGACGAACCCTTGCGTGAATGGTGTAAGGGCGGCGCCGAGGAGGAGTCCTACCCAGAAACCGCCGAAGGACAGGACCTGAAGCGCAGCTCCTTGCGTCACGCCGTGCGCGGCGGCCAGCCCCAGGACCCCGATGATGGCGACGTCGACGAGGTTCAAGGGGTGACGAGCTCGGCCCGGATCAGCGACTCCCGGGCTGGTTGCGCAGGAAGCGCTCCACCTCGGCCGCCAATTCCTCGCCGGACGGTATCTCGTCCAGATCTTCGGCGTCGGCTTGCCGCTCGAGCTCCTCCACCGTCGCGATGATGTTCGGATCGGAGCTCACGGCTTCGCTGACGCGCGCGTCGTGGGCTCGCGCGCGCTGCTCGAGGTCCGCGAGGTCGACGGGAAGCTCGAGGAGCGTGGTGAGCCGCTGCAGGAGCGCCAGCGACGCTGGGGGTGACGGGCTCCCTTGCAGGTAGTGCGGAACCCAGCTCCACAAGGTGACGGCGTCGAGCCCGCTTCGGCGACACACGTCGATGACGACACCGGCGATCCCCGTCGGTCCTTCGTAGCGGGGCGTCGCCAGACCGAAGCGTGAAGCGAGGTCCGGTGTCGACGCCGATCCCGTCACGCGGATCGGCCGCGTGTGCGGCCGGCCGGCGAGAAGAGCGCCGAGCGCCACGAGCAGCTCGACGTGACAGGTCCCGGCGACATCGAGGACGAGATCGCAGAACGTCGGCCAGCGCATGGAGGGCTCGATGCCCGAGAGCAGAACGACGTCGCGCTCGGCCCCCGGAACGCTTGCATGTGCGAACTCCGTGCGCGGCCAGGTGATCTCGCGTATGCCCTCCTCGTTGATGCGGACGAGCGGCCGGTGGGCCTGGAAGTCGAAGAAGTCCTCGGCGTCGATCGATGCGAAGACCTGCGCGTTCCAGAGCTCGTGGAGATAACCGATGGACGACGTCGCCGCTTCGCCCGCGTCGCTCCAGCCCTGGAAGGCGACGACCATGACGGGCCTGCGGAGCTCGGGCCGTGATTGGTAGGACAGCGCCGGCATGGGCCACGATGCTACTTCACGTGGAGAAGCTCGAGTCCTTCGACGGCCTGAAGCTCGCCTACGAGATCGAAGGCGCCGGCGTTCCGGTGCTCCTGCTCCACGGGTTCGCCACCGACTCGTTCATCAATTGGGTCAGGCCGGGGATCACCGACGCGCTGACCAAAGCCGGCTACCGCGTGATCCTGCTCGACCAGCGCGGCCACGGCGGGTCGGCGAAGCCGCACGACCTCGAGGCGTACGGCGACGACGCGATGATCCGCGACGCTCAGGCGCTGCTCGATCACCTCGGTGTAGAGAGCTGCCTGGGGGCCGGGTATTCGATGGGCGCTCGCAACATGCTCGGTCTCGTGCGTGCCGACGCGCGTATACGTGCTGCGGTCCTCGGCGGTATCGGATCCAACATGCTGCACGCCCGCGAGTGGGGAAGCTCGGTTGCGGATGCGATGCTCGCCGAAGACAAGAAGACGATCACCGATCGCTTCGCCAAGTCCTTCCGGGACTTCGCCGATCTGACGGGCGCCGACCGGAAGGCGCTCGCGGCGATACAGAAGAACCCCCGAGGCCCGTTGAGTGGACTCGCCGAGGTTGGTGTCCCGGTGCTCGTCCTATGCGGCGACAACGATCCGATGATCGGTTCACCGCAGGAGCTCGCCGAGGCGATCCCCGGCGCACGTGCGGCCGTCGTCGGCGGCAGCCACCTCAACGTCGTGAACAATCCGGACTTCCATCGCGAGCTGCTCGCGTTCCTCGACGAGCACCGCAACCACGTGGACGGGAAGAACAGCTAGGTCAGGGCGCTCGCGCCGAGGGCGCAGGGGCTGGGGTCGGCCGCCGCAAGCGTCGACGCACAACCGCCGGCAGGCGGTCGGCCGTCGCCTGCAACGCTCCCGCCGTCGCGAGCGCGACGAACGCGGCGGCGAAGGCCAGGATCCACGTACTCCCGGCGTCGCGTCCGACACCGAGGCGATCGAGCACCGGCCGTTCCGAGGACCCGGCCGGTCCGAACGCCGCCGACGGCGAGCTCCCGGCTTTCCGGATCTCGAACCATGTCGACCACAGGTCGAGCGCTTCGGCGAAGGTCTGGCCCCGGACCTCGGTAGATCGGCCGCCGCCGTGAAGGCCGAGACGCATGACCCGGGGTGAGTCGCCGCGCTCAAGGACCTCGATGCGTTCCAGCGGCCCGGGGACCGACGTGCCTCGTGCCGCAAGGGCATCCGCGATCTCGGTCAAGGTCAGATCGCGCCGCCACGTGCTCGGCGACGCGTGTGGATACTTCACCGATCGCAGGTACGGGTGGGAGCTCGTCTGCGTCCCGGCGGCGCGGTTGTAGGACTCCGTCTGACCGCCGCCGTTGCCGTGGTACATCGCGAGTATCGGCCGTCCGCTGAACGTGCGGATCTGCCCCGACGTTTCTGCGACGGCTCGCTGCATGATCGACTCCTCGCCGTCGTAGCCGAAGTACACCTGGCAGTTCTGCGTCGGACAGATGTCGTAGCCGTTGGCTTGGTTCTTCTGGTACCAGCTCATCGAGGCGGCTCCGAGGCTGCGGGCGGCGATCGCGAGCGCTTTCATGGCTTCGATGGGCCAGCCCGCACCACGGGCCTCGGCGATGCCCTCGACGTAGGTCTCGAGATCGACGTGGTTGATCACCTTCAGGCTCGCGCCGACCGAGCGCACTTCCATGACGCCGCGGTAACGCTTGCCGGTGGCTTCGACGAGCACCAAGGCGGGGGCACCCGTGGGGATGATGCGTATCGACGAAGGGGAGCCGGGTGTCGCGGCCGGCGCGCGACGTTCGGGTCTGGGGGAGGCCGGAGCGGCTGTCGGCGGGGGCGTCGGCACTAGGACCGGCGGCGCCGACGTCAGCGGGACTCCCGGGTCGGCCGCGACGACCTTGACTTGTCCCTCGACGGCCGGTGTTGGTGAGGGACGCGCGCTCGCGGCCGGCGCGCTCGCCGGCGCTCCGTCGACACGAAACACGGGCCGTCCGTTGCGGGCGACGACCGTGACGCGCTTGCCCGCGGCAACCGCGATGGGCGCCCCGCCCGCCCCGGCCCCCGGGATGCTCCCTCCGCCCGGCAACACGAAGCTCTGCGTGGCTCCCTCGGCGAGCCCGACGCGGATCGTCCCGGACGTCCGCGTCGTGTCGGTGCCGGGATAGAAGAGCGAAAGGATCCGGTCGGCGGACCACCCGGCTCGGCCTTGACCGACGACGCCGTCCATCGCGAGGCCGAGTCCGTGCGCCTTGCCCACGCCGAAGAGGACTATCCGGTCGTCGGCCGACGTCGCCCCGGCGGCCGGAGCCACGACGGCCGCGGACAAGCACAAGCAGATGAGAGCTATAGCCCGCCTCACGGGAACCGACGCTAGGCGATGGCTCCGGCGGCGGTCCAACTTGGGCCGGTGCCCGCCTAAGTGGGCCGGACGGCCCCGACGGTGCGGCTCAACGGGGCTATCTCGACGTTCTCACCCGTCTGGGGAGCGTGGATCATGCGGCCGTTGCCGACGTACATCCCGATGTGGCCGGGGCGATACACGAGGTCTCCCGGCTCGAGCTCGTCGAGCGGAACGCGACGCAGCGATCCGAACTGTGCACGCGAGCTGCGCGGCAGGTGGACGCCCGCGGCGGCGTAGGCGAATCGCATCAAGCCCGAGCAATCGAAGCTCGACGGGCCGGTCGAGCCGTAGCGATAGGGCTTGCCGAGCTGAGCTTTGGCCGTTGCCACTGCGATCTCGGCACTCGAGCGTTGCGCGGCTTTCGGGAGCGTGGCGAACGCCGTGCCCGCAGAGATCGAGTTGCGTTTCCGCTTGGTCTTCTTGGCTTCCGCCTCCATCGTCTCCGTCACATGGCGGGCGTGCGCATGCGCTGGTTGCGGAAGCGAGCCGAAGATCGTGACGGCGAGGACCAGGGTCCCCATCCGGCGGAGCAAGGCGTGGTCGGGCGCGAGCATGCACAGTCTCCTTGTCTTGGTTGCCCGCGGTCGTCGTGCGGGCCATGGGAAAGGGCCCACCGACAGGTGGGCCGCAGAGCAGTCTTCCAGACTTCTCGGCTCTGTCAACCGTTGACTCGTTCGCTCGTGAAGTGGGGCGGATCTCCATCCGTCCCAGCGGCGAAATGCCGGGCTGACCTGGGCGTTTGTCCCGAGCGCGGCTGGGGTGACCTGGTTGGCGGCGGTGGTTCATGGCATCCTGCCGTCGTGTCGGGGTCCAACGGGAGGCGAGCGTGACCGAGACGGGGATCGACCGTCTCGTCCCGACCGACGGCTTGCGTCGCTTCCTCGACGAGCGGATCGGTCCATCGGACGCGGACGTTCACGTAGCCCGGTTGGGCGAAGGCCACTCGAACCTCACGTTCCTGGTGACCCGCGGCTCCGACGAGTGGGTTCTGCGTCGTCCGCCTCGCGGAGACATCTTGCCGGGGACGCACGAGATGCACCGCGAGTTCTCCGTGATGAGGGCCCTCACCGACGCCGGTTCTGGCGTGCCCGTCCCTCGACCTTTCGAGCTCTGTGACGACGGCGATTACATCGGAGCGCCCTTCTATCTCATGAGCTACGTGGATGGTGTCGTCGTCCGCGGCGCGATGCCCGATGTGTTCGACGCTCCCGAACATCGCCGGACGATCGGTTACGAGCTCGGCGATCGTCTCGCCGATATCCACGCCGTGGACTGGGAGACCGTGGGCTTGAGCTCCCTGGCGCGCAAGCCCGAAGCCTTCCTCGCGCGCAACCTCCGCCGCATGCAGGAGCTGCTCGATGCCGTCCGGCACCGCGACGTGCCCGAGATCGACGAGGCCGGCGAGTGGCTCCGGACGAACGCGCCCGATCAGGCGGGCGTGACCCTCACGCACGGCGATTACAAGCTCGACAACGTCATGCTGAGCCCGGACGTACCGCCGGAGATCGTGGCCGTCGTCGACTGGGAGATCGCGACGATAGGTGACCCTCTCGTCGACCTCGGGTGGTTGCTCTATTTCTCTCCCGAGGCCGGCGATCCCGCGTACGAAAGCGTGGCGGGAGACGCGACCCGCTCCGGGGGGTTTCCGACGCGGGCCGAGCTCGCCGCACGCTACGCCGACCGGACGGGCCGCTCGCTTCGGGATCTGCGCTTCTACTGCGCGATGGCGGGGTGGAAGATCGCGATCATCATGGAGGGCTCGAATCTGCGCTTCAAGCAGGGCAACGCCGACGACTCGAT
>JBOGXL010000106.1:0-3319 GCA_050694575.1 Actinomycetota bacterium
CGGCGACACGCCTCTGGACGAGATCGATCTGGTCGTGGCGCATCAAGCCAACGCTCGGATCATCCGGACGGTGCAGGAACGCCTCGGCCTCCGAGACGATCAGATGGTCCAGAACATAGAGCGCTACGGGAACACATCCGCGGCGTCGATCCCTATCGCGCTGCACGAGACGATGTCCGGTGGGCGGTTGCGCGAGGGGATGCAGGTGGTCCTCGTGGCCTTCGGGGCGGGGTTCTCCTGGGCGGCAGGGCTCGTTCGCTGGGGCAGAGCATGAGGGACGGGGTCGCTCTCGTCACCGGCGCGTCCCGCGGGATCGGCCGGGCGATAGCTCTTCGGCTGGCTTCGGACGGCTGGCCCGTAGCCGTGAACTACCGAGCCGACGAGGACGGCGCCAAGCGAACCGTCGTCGACATCGAGAGCGCCGGCGGCGACGCACTTCTCGCGCACGGCGACGTATCGACCCCAGACGGCATCGCCGGTGCTTTCGCGGCAGCCGAGGAGCGGGCCCCCGTGCTCGTTCTCGTGAACAACGCCGGTCTGACCCGGGACGGCCTGGCCGCCGTGATGAAGCAGGAGAGCTGGGACGCCGTTCTGCGCACGAACCTTGACGGCGCGTTCTTGGCGTGTCGCAGAGCTATGAAGAAGATGATCGTCGCGCGGTGGGGCCGGATAGTGAACATCGCCTCGGTCGTGGGCGTGAAGGGCCACGCCGGTCAGGCCAACTACGCCGCCGCCAAAGCCGGGCTCATCGGATTGACCAAGTCGCTGGCTCTGGAGCTGGCCACGCGAGGAGTGACGGCGAACGCTGTGGCTCCCGGATTCGTCCGGACGCAGATCACCGAAGCGCTCGGCGAGGACCGGTTGACGCAGATAGTGGAGGCGACGCCGTTGGGGCGGGAGATCCGCGCCGACGAGATAGCAGCAGCCGTCGCCTTCCTTGTATCCGACGAGGCAGCGGCGATCACCGGACAGGTGCTGTGTGTCGACGGAGGCATGACCGCCTAGGAGAAGAGGAGGAAGGGATGGACACGGATACGACGGTTTCGCGGGAGCACGTTCTCGGGACGTTCCGAGAGCAGCTCGAGGGGTTCGAAGTGAAGGGCGACCAGGTCGCCGAAGACTCGAGCTTCGACGTGCTCGGCCTGGACTCGCTCGACGTGGTCGAGCTGTCCGTGCGCGTCGAGGACGTGTACGGGATCGACATCGAGGAGGACGACCTCGAGAACGTGACGACGATTGGGAACGCGATAGACGTCGTCCTGCGAAAGATCTCGGAGAAGTCGTGACCGCCCATCGGGTAGCCGTCACCGGAGTGGGCTGCGTCTCGCCGCTCGGCGTCGGTACGGAACCCACATGGAAGGCGCTCGTCTCCGGGGAATGCGGAGCGGGTCCCGTCACGCGCTTCGACGCATCGGAGTACTCGACCCGCATCGCATGCGAGGTCGACGGCTTCGACGCGACCGACTTCATGGAGCAGCGCGAAGCGAGGCGTTCGGACCGTTTCTCGCAGTTCGCTGTGGCGGCCGCTGTCGAAGCGGCCGAGGGTGCCGGGTGGACTGGAAACGTGCCCTACGGGCGCGATCGTGTGGGAGTCGTGATCGGCTCGGGGATCGGTGGCATAGAAACGCTCGAGGCGCAGCACCGCGTCCTTCTCGAGCGGGGGCCGTCGAAGATGAGCCCGTTCACGGTGCCGCTGCTGATGATCAACGGCGCGGCGGGGTCGGTGGCCATGCGCTTCGGGCTCAACGGCCCGAACTACGCGAGCGTGTCGGCGTGCGCGACAGGCGCACACTCCATCGGTGAGGCCGCGAACATGATCCGCCGCGGTCTGGCCGACGCGATGATCGCCGGCGGCTCCGAAGCGCCCATCACTCCCCTCGCCTACGGTGCTTTCGCGTGTATGGGCGCGCTCTCTCGGCGCAACGACGATCCCCAGCACGCATCACGTCCTTTCGATGCCGACAGGGACGGGTTCGTTATCGCCGAGGGCGGCGCCGTGCTCGTCCTCGAGGACTGGGACTCCGCCGTCGACAGGGGCGCCGAGATCCTGGCCGAGCTCATCGGCTATTCGGCGACTTGTGATGCCTTCCATCTGACGCAGCCGGATCCGGAAGGCTCCGGGGCGGCGTCGGCCATGCGTCTCGCGCTGTTGGACGCCGGCATCGATGCCGGTTCGGTGGACTACATCAACGCGCACGGGACGTCCACGCCCTTCAATGACAAGATCGAGTCGAAGGCGATCCGCGATGTCTTCGGCGCCGATGCTCCGCCGGTGTCTTCGACGAAGTCGGCTACCGGTCACCTCACCGGCGCGGCCGGCGCGATCGAAGCCGTGTTCACCGTGCAAGCCCTGAGAACGCAGACCCTGCCGCCGACCATCAACTACGAGACGCCGGATCCCGAGTGTGATCTGGACTACGTGCCGAACGCCGGCCGGAACGCCAGCGTCGACCACGCGCTATCGAACTCGTTCGGTTTCGGGGGACACAACGCGTGTCTGCTCTTCCGGAGATCGTCGTGACGAATACGTTCATCACCGGTGCCTCGCGCGGGATCGGGCGAGCGATCGCGTTGCGCCTCGCCTCGGAAGGCTCGTCCGTCGCCATCGGCTTCTTCCGTAACCGATCCAAAGCCCACGAGGTCTGCAGCGAGATCGAGGGGCTCGGCGTCAAGGCCGTTCCCGTCAAGGTGCACGTCGGTGACGCGGAGGCGTTGGAGCGCGCCTTCGACGAGGTGGGGGAGGTGTTCGGGTCTCTGGACGTCTTCGTGTCGAATGCGGCGTCCGGTGTGCTGCGACCACTCGCCGAGATCGACACGAAAGGCTGGGCGTGGACGATGGACGTGAATGCCCGCGCGCTCCTCCTGGGCGCCCAGCGCGCCGCGCCGCTCATGGCCGAAGGCGGCAGCATCATCGCGCTCACGTCGGCCGGCTCGACCCGCGTCCTCCCCGGCTACGGCGCCGTGGGCGCTTCGAAAGCGGCCATCGAGTCGCTCGTCCGGTATCTCGCCGTCGAGTTGTCGCCCCACGTGCGGGTGAACGCAGTGTCGCCCGGTGTCGTCGACACCGACGCGCTCAAGCACTTCCCGGATCGCGAAGGGATGCTCGAAGTCGGTCGTTCGCGGACGCCGGCCGAGCGACTCGCAACGCCTGAGGACGTCGCGGGCGTCGTGTCGTTCCTGTGCTCGCCGGCGGCGGAGATGATCCGCGGTCAGGTGATAGTCGTGGACGGCGGAGCCGGGTTGTACGCCTAGCGATGTCCGTCACGCAGGCGCGAGACATCACCACGATCTTCGATCGCCTGCTCGATCCCAACAGCTT
>JBOGXL010000107.1:0-2597 GCA_050694575.1 Actinomycetota bacterium
CCTCACCGACCACCGAGCCTTCCTTCGGCACCCACCCCAGACCAACGGACAGGACGAACCGGCCCTTCGAGAGGCGATCGAGCGTCATCGCTTGTCGAGCGACCTCCCACGGACGGCGCCAGGCCAGCGGCGTGATCATCGTCCCTATCTGCACGTGTTCGGTCCGCAGGGCGATGGCCGTCATCAGCGACCACGCGTCGAACGTCTCCTGAACGGCGTCCTCGACGTCGGAGGCGTACGGCGTGTCCCACACGAACACGCCGTCCCAGCCCGCGGCCTCCGCCTCGACGGCGAGATCGACTATCACGCTCGGGTCGTCGCCGACGCCGAGATTCGGCAGGGTCACACCGAACTTCATCGCCGCATCACGAGGTCGCGAGCTCGCGGAGCTTGGTCACGGCCTTCCAGTTTCTCGTAGTCCGGCCGTCGCGAGGCGTTCTCGAGGAGCGCCATGGAGGTGGTCTTCGCCGCTATGGGATGTCTTCTTTGCGCGGATCCTCGGGCGGCGCCGGCTTTTGGTCGCCTTCGAGGGCTTCGAGGATCGTCGACCGGGCCTCCCGGAGCGCGTCGCGCAGGGAGCCGAGACGTTCGCGGTCCAGATTGCGACGGCGGGCCGCCGAGACGACATCGGCCACGAAGCCATCGAGGTCGCCCTGAAGGGACTTCAGCACGGATTTCACCTCGGAGGACACGTCGCGCGCAGCATGGCGCGCGGCATGATAGCCGCGGCGAGGGTCACGAGCGGCACGGGACTCGCGCCGCTCGTCGCGTCTGACCTCGCGCGCGGCCTCGAGGATCTCCCGGCGGAGGTCGCGCACGGAAGCCTTCACGTCGTCGCGGATCTCGCGAGCGATCTCGCGCGCGGAGCGCGCGAGATGCTCGCCCAGCGCGTGCAGCTCGGAGTGCCGGGCGCGAAGCTCTTCGCGCCCGGCCCTCGTCAGACCGTAGATCTTGCGTCCCTCGTCCTCACGCACGACCTCGATGAGGCCTTCCTGCTCGAGGGCGGCGAGGCGCGGATACACCGTGCCGGCCGAAGGTGAGTACACGCCGAGGAACTGCTCCTCGAGCCCGGCGATGATCTCGTAACCGTGCCGAGGTTCCTCGTCGAGGAGCTTCAGCAGCCACAGGCGGAGGTCGCCGTGACCGAAGAGGCGACTCACGTCGTCCTGGGGGCGCTGCGCCCCCCAGACCCCCCGCGCTCGGCATGAGCTTCGCTCACGCCGCCACGCGTCCCCGCACGACTCGCAGGTCGCCGGACACCGTCTTCACACGAAGGTGCGCACCGCCGTTGCCGATGGTGTCCGACAGCTCGCGTCGTCCCGGTCGAGCGTTCCAGTCCAGCCCGAAGTCGGACACGACCTCGCCGGAAACGCTCTTCGCATGGACGCGCAGATCGGGCTCGGCCGACGTCCGGATCGACACGCCGCCGGACACCGTCTTGATGTCGTACGTGCCGTTCGGATCGAGATCGAGGTCGAGCATCACCTCACCCGACACCGACTTGGCGTCGACCCTCCGGCACGATCCGTCCACCACCGAGAGGTCACCGGACACCGACTTCAACTTGAGCTCGGCGTTGATCCCTTTCGCCTCGACCTCGCCGGACACCGTCTTCACGTCCACACGGGAGCCGAGGGAGCTGAGCGTGACGTCTCCGGACACCGTCTTCACCCTCGTACCCGAGCCGATGCCGGAGACCACCACGCCGGCCGACACGGTTGTCACGTCGACGACCGAATCCGGCGGCGCGGTGATGGCGACGGTGCAACGGTGACGTCTCCCCTCGGCGAACCAGCTCAGGAACCGCTCGAGCGGAGACATGTCGGTATCGGGCTGGCTCACCTGAACGACACCGTCGTGGTGATGCACATCGACCGCCGATCCCGACTCGCGCCGAACCTCCACGCGCGCGCTCTTCCCGGCGGTGATGGTCACCTCACCCGCGACGATCCGCACGACCACCCGGTGGACGTCACCGAGATCTGACGCAAGCTCGTCGTCGACTCGCCAACGCTGCATGGCACGCCTCCCCGCCGCGGACCGACCGCCAACTCACGATATATCGCGTGTTAACCGACGGTCAAGGGCAGGAGCGCCGGCGGCCGAGAGGCGAAGGCTACGGACCGACGGTGGACGTCGGGTTGCTCGTGGACGTCGCCGACTGGTTGACCGGCGAAGATCCCGACGTCGTTGCGAAGTTCGACGGCGCGGTGGTGAGGCTCGGAGAGAACACGTTGGTCAACGGCGTGACCGCGGTTTGCGAGATCACCTGTGTCAGCGACCCCGGCCCCCCACCCGTGATCGCGGCGATATTGGAACCGCTCAACGATCCCGTGCCCGCAGACTGACCGATGATCTGCGCGATGGGTCCGAAGCCCGTGCCCGTCGCGGAGTTGAGAGCGTCGAGCGTCGGAGCGACGGTGACCGAGCTCGAGAACGCCGCCCCGGCGAGCGAAACGCTCTGGCCCGGAGCGAGGGTGATGACGGGGTCTGCCGTCTGAGCGACGGCGGACGTTCCCGCTGCCGCTGCGGCCCCGCTCACACCGTTGCCGACTATCGCGATGGCCGTCGGGTTCGCGATAGCGGTCCCCGTCTGG
>JBOGXL010000108.1:0-9449 GCA_050694575.1 Actinomycetota bacterium
CACTGCGCGCCGCGCTCGTGCACCCAGTCACCCCATGCGCCCGGCCCGCAGTTGCCCGTCACGATCACGCGCGCACCTGTGGCGCGGATCTGCCGGCGCGACTTGGCGTAGGGAAGGGTCGCGCACCGTCCTCCGCTGCGTGACGTCTTGTACACGAGGGGGCCGAGGATCTTCTCGATGTCGCGTGCGGCTCGTGCGTGCGCCACCTGGTTGTCCTCGAGCTGGTTCTCGAGGTACAGCATCACCACCTCGTTGCGGTTGCGCCCGAGCCAGTCCTTCACCTCCTGCAGGCGCGCGGCGAGCGGTGGGTCGTTGAGCCCGCATCCGGCGTGGACGTTCGTCGCTTCGAGCGGAACCTGCGAGCCGTGACAGACCACGACGGCCTTGCCGCCCTGCGCGGGGTCGCCGGACGCGCTGTGCGCCCAGTGGAGGTCGATCTCTATCGCGCGGATGCCCATCCGCAGCTGGTCGGTGATCGAGTAGATCTGGTTACGGTCCAGACCATAGATGGTCGGTCCGTAGACGTCGGCGTTGTAGGAGTTGTGAGTGTGCGTCCACAGCTCTTCCTGAAGAGGGATCGCGTCGTCCAGGCCTCGCTGGAGCCGGAGGACACGCGCGAGCCACGAACGCTCGTGCGCGGCGACCCGGGCCGCTGAGATCTCGGTGCCGTCCACCGACGTGCACGTCGGATCGCCGGCGGATGCGTCGCGACAGATGACGCCGAGCGTGTGGGCGAAGTGCTCGATGCCGCGGCACGACCCCGGGTCGGCGCCCGCCTCGTGACAGGCGTCTGCGACGTCGGTGAGGTCTTGGGCGCGCGCGGTCGGGCCGAGATTCAGCAAGACGACGACGACGAGAAGCACGGAGGGGCCGCGCATGCACTTACGAGGCTACCGCCGAGCCCGTTAGTCCACGAAGTCTTGGAGGGCCCGGCCGTTCAACGGGTGGCGCAGCTTCGCGATGGCCTTCGCCTCGATCTGCCTGATGCGCTCGCGCGTCAGCTTGAACTCCACGCCCACCTGCTCGAGCGTCCGCTGTTTGCCGTCGGCCAGACCGAAGCGCAGCTCGAGGATCCGTTGCTCCCGGGGCTTCAACGTCTTGATGACCTCGCGCAGCTCGTCGTTCGAGCGCGACTGCACCGCCATCTCGAGCGGCTGATCGCAGGCCTCGTCCTCGAGGATGTCCTGGAGCTCCCAAGCGCCTTCCTCGCCGATCGGCGTCTGGAGTGACATCGTCTCCAGGGCCGTGTCCCGGTAGATGCGCAGTTGGTCCACCGTGATGTGCAGGGCGGCGGCGACCTCTGCCTCCGTCGGCTCACGCCCGAGGCTGGCCGTGAGGTCGGCGTCGGCGCGACGGACGCTCTGCACCGCCTCGGCGACGTGCACCGGGAGCCTGATGGTCCGCGAGCGCTCGGCCAGGCCGCGCGAGATCCCCTGCCTGATCCACCACGTCGCGTACGTGGAGAACTTGAACCCCATGCGCCAGTCGAACTTCTCCACGGCACGAAGGAGACCGACGTTGCCGTCCTGTATCAGGTCGAGCAGCGGCAGCCCGAATCCTTGATACCTGCGGGCGATGGACACGACCAGGCGCAGGTTCGCTTGGATGAAGGCCGACCGAGCTACCGCGCCCTCGGCGCTGCGGCGCTCCAAGCCCAGGCGCGTCGCCGGGGCCAACGACGCTTTCGCGCGATCGAGGTCGGCGTCGGCTTTGCTCCCGGCCTCCATCGCCTTGGCGAGCACGACTTCCTGCTCGGCGGCAAGCAAGGGATGACGTCCGATCTCCGTGAGGTACATGCGGACGAGGTCCTCGCCCGAGGAGTCGTGGAAAGTGGTTCTAGGCACTTTGCCCGCACGGCCGAGTGGCAAGCGGCATAGCGGGCTCCTTGGTTGGTGAACCCCAAGCGTACGCGGTCGGTCTACCGCCCGGGGCTATGGGCCGCTACGGACGGTCCGACGGCGGGCCTGTGGGGTGATCCTCCGCGCCGTAACCGTTGGGGTTGTGCGACGTGCCCCGTTCGCCGGCTCCCGGCGGGTTATCCGCTTCGTCCTGTCGGTTCTCGGCGGCCGGCGTGTTGCCGTCCCGGCGGTTCTCGTCGGCGGCGTCGGAAACCGCGGCGCCCTTGTCGCGCCCTTCGAGCGAGTCATCCTCGAGCTCAGTTCGCACATCCTCGTTCACGCGCTTGCTCTCGGTGTCGTCGCCTTCTTTTTCTCCAGAACGTTCGTCCTCGGTGACGGCGACGTCTTCGTCCTCAGACGACGGCAGGTTCATGCCGACGCGCTCGGCCACCGACGCGACGGCGTCCTGCGCGGGTTGCGGAAGCTGATCTGCCGCGGCCAGGCTTCCGGTGGCCGCAACCGCTGCGACCGTCGCGGCGGCGATCTTCGTCCAGAGCGGCACGCGGCGCACGCGGGCCGGCGATGCGTCCGATGCCGCATGCGCGGCGTCGACGATCGCGGCCACATGACGTTGCTCGACCGCTGCGTCGATGGGTTGCACGGTGGCGAGCTTCACGCCGTCGATGAGTTTGGCGAGGCGGTCCAGGTCGGGGTCGTCCGCGGATGCCCGGCCCGCGAGGAGAGCGTCTATGTCGTTGTCGTCGAGCGTGCGAAGACGGTCCATCTCGCCTGGGTAATCGCCGGGGACGGTCACGGGGGCACGGCCTCCTTGGAGATGATCCGGGCGAGGGCGGCCAGGCCGCGGCGTTGGAGCGCCTTCACGGCTCCGGCGCGCTTGCCGACGGCTTCGGCGATCTCCTCGACGGTGAGGCCGGCGACGATGCGCAGGAGCAGGACATCGCGCTGGTCGTCGGTGAGCCGGGAGAACAGCGCCCGGATCTGCTCGACGGACACGCGGGCGAGGGCCTCGACGTCGGCTCCTTCGACCGGCGTGTCGACGACGTAGGTGGGCACGAGATCCACCGGGTGCCGGAAGTTGCGGCGGCGCTCGTCGAGCAGCCGGCGGTGCGCGATGACGAAGACCCACGAGCGGAACCCCGCCTCGTCGCCCTTGAAGTCGCCCAGGCCCCGGACGACCGCGACGAAGACCTCGGACGTGAGGTCCTCGGGTTCGCGGGCTCCGTGCGCGCGCAGGTAGCCGGTCACGGCGGGGGCCAGGTCGCGGTACAGGGTCGTCCACGCCCACGGCGCGCCGGCGCGAGCGGCCTGGAGGGTGTCGGGGAAGGCTGGGCCCAAGGTCATCGTTGTATGTAACGATTTCGGCCGGTTCGGGGGCTTATTCGGCCCTCGAGAGCCTAGTCGTCGATCGTGGCGATGCCTTTGACGTCCACGATCACGACGATCTGTTGTTCATCCGCCGACGTGTCGATCACGGACACGGGCAGCGAGCGTACGGCCGATGGTTCGCAGACCAAGGCGCCGTCTCGTTCGTCCCACTTCGCCCGGGAGACGACGAGCCACCGGCCGTCGAAGTCGAGCCGCGGGACGCACTGGTCGCCGTCGGCGACGTGCACGCGTAGACGCTCGCGGTTCGTTTGCTGGTCGAGGATCACGGCGACCCAGTCGCCCGTCTGTGCCTGTTCGAGCTGGTTCCAATCGGGTCCTTCCAGGTAGGCCATCAGCCTTCCGTCCGGGCTGAGGACGGCATCTGACATGTACGGCGGGTTGCCGTAGGGAAGATCCTCCGTCGGGTTGAGCCTGTCCGTTATCTCGTCGCCATCAGGACGCAGGAAGAGGAAGCGCTCGGTCAGGTCCGACCACGCCGACGCGACTATCGTTCCGCCTCCATACGATGCATGCGTGATGCCGAACTCCGGGCCGTCCGATTCGGTGAGCCTGCGCCGATCTCCCCCGCTCAAGTTCTCCAAATAGAGGTAGCCGGCCGTGTCGCCGCGCTCGCCGGCCGGCGCGTGGTAGGTGCTGAAGAGCATGCGGCGTGCGCCGTCGATCGTCGCAACGTCGAGGAGCGATGCGTACGCGGCCCCGGTGTCGATGCGCTGTACGTTGCGTCCTCGGCGAAGCCGGACGAGCTCTGAGCGTTTGTCTTGAACGTGTTGTGCGATGACCGTTCCGGCCCCCGCGGCGAAGGCGACGTGGGCCTCGCCTTCGAGTGTGCCGATGCGCGTTGGGGCGCCGCGCCGGTAGCGGTTCACTTCGGAGCCGTTGGCGACGATGAGCGCCGGGAGCCCCGTCGCCCACGACGCTTCGGTTACCGGGAGGATGCGGCCCGGCGTCGGTGTGGGGGCGGCCTCGGGGGTCGCGAGTCCTTCGCCGGGCGTCGGCTGCGCTCGTCCGTTCCCCACGGGATCGGGACGGCGCCCGGGGGGAGCAGCGGACCCGTCGCCGTCGTCGCACGCAGCCGCCAGGAGCGACAGCAGAACCAGGAACGCGCCGAGACGTCTCATCAGACCCCTTTACGTTATCGGCGATGGCCAAGGACGCGTTGATCGGGCCGGTCGGTGGGCTGTCGCACCCGACGATGCAACGTGTCGACGCCGGACTGAAGGAAGCCCTCGGTATCCGGGACTAGTGCTCGACCCTGCCGGTGAAGGCCTTCGGGTCGAAGTCGGGGGCCGAGAACATCTCGATCACGCCGCGCTCCTGTTGCTCGACACGGCGGACGGCTTCCGGCAGCTGTTCTGCGATATCGAAGGGGATCCTGATGACGCCGTGCTGATCGCCGAGCAGCAGGTCACCTGGGCGCACGGTGAGTCCGCCGATCGCCACCTCGAGGCCGACGTCCACCACGTGCACGTACGCGTGCGACACACCTGCCGATCCAGCGAACACGAAGAACGGCTTGGCCCGCATCTCGTCCAGGTCGCGCACGCAACCGTTGGTGATGACGCCGACGGCGCCGAACGCCGTGTAGATCGTCGAGTTCACCTCGCCCCAGTACGAACCGACGCCCGGCGGGTCGTCGAGGTCCTGCACAACCACGAGGCGCGGCGCCGGCACGGACATCACATGGGCCCAGAGATCGCGGTCGCGGCTCGGCGGACCCGGCTCCCGCGCGCGGATCGTGGCCGTGGCCGCGTAGCCGACGGTGATGCCGAGCCCGGGGAACATGCACCGGACGCTCGCGTCGATGTAGCCCTCGTGCCGCGGAACGGAGTCGAAGGTCTCGATGCCGTTGGCTATCGCCGGTGAAGGAAACGTGCGGAGCTCGTCGAGCAGCTTGGGATCGAGCGCGGACACCGTCAGGCGTCCGGCTCGGGCCGTTTGAGCGGTCGGCCGCACCCGTCGCAGAAATGGAACTCGGCCGGGCTCGCCCGTCCGCAGCTCTCACAGATGATCGTGTTGCCCGACGCCGCCGCGGCTTCCGTGACGGCCGCCTGCGTTGCCGCGGACTCCTCCGTGGGCGCGATCACCGGGCCCGGTCCGACTACGCGCGGCGGCGGGCGGAGCCGCTCCGGCTCGTCGGTGCGGCGGCGACCGACGAGGAGGATCAGCACGGTCGCGAGGACTATCGCCGCGATGAAGAGGATCGGTGCGAGGCCGAACCCGCCGCCATCGCCCGTCTCGGCCGGTGCCTCGGTTGGTGTGAGTGTAGCCGTGCCTTCGGGGGTGGGCCGCGGCGTCGGTGTCGCGGCGGGGGTCGGCGACGGGCTCACCGTCCCGGCCCGCGTCGGCAGCGGCGGCGTAGTGGCTCCGGCCGGAGGCGGCTGCGCGGGTTGGGCCGGCGGTTGGGGCTCAGGCGTCGGGAACTGGCCGCTCGGCGTTTGCGGGGAACGCGGTGTGCGCTGAGCGACGGCGGGGGCCGCGAACGACACCGCGCCGACCTGCGCGAGGAACAGCGCAACAAGCAAGGGTCGGATGAATCGCATAGCTCGGGCGTCGAGTCTACGGGACCGCGGCTTTACGTCTGGGCGCGGCCCCCGAGGTGCTTCGCGAGGAAGCGCTCGGCGTCCAGGTGGAACTTCTCGCGGTTCTCCGGCCGGACGAAGCCGTGGCCTTCGTCCTCGAAGAGCAGGTACTCGCACGGGAGGCCGCGCTTGCGCATCGCTTCCACGATCTGCTCGGACTCGGCCTGCTTCACGCGCGGGTCGTTGGCGCCCTGAGCGATGAAGATGGGTATGCGGATGTCGTCCACCTTCGACAGCGGCGAGATGGACCACAAGTAGTCGCGCTCGGTCTCGAGGTCGCCGAGCAACTTGCGGAACTGGTGGTAGACGCCCCACCAGTAGGGCGGGATCGACTCGAGCAGCGTGATGAGGTTGGACGGGCCCACGTAGTCGACCGCGCAGCGGAAGACGTCCGGCGTGAAGGTCGCGCCGACGAGGGCCGCGTAGCCCCCGTACGAGCCGCCGAAGATGCCGACGCGGTCGCGGTCCACCCATCCCTGCGCTATCGCGTGCTCGAGCCCGTCGATGAGGTCGGTGTGCATCTTGCCCGCCCACTCGTGGTTGCTCGCGTTGAGGAAGGCCTTGCCGTAGCCGCCCGACCCACGGAAGTCGATCTCGATGCACACGTAGCCGCGGCTGGCGATCCATTGGTTGATGGCGCTGAAGCCCCACTGATGACGTCCGCCCCACGGGCCGCCGTGCACGTGCAGCACGGACGGGAGGTTCTCCCTCTCGACCCCCGGCGGGAACGTGAGGTATCCCTGCACCTTCAATCCGTCGCCGGCCGTGAACGTGAAGGCTTCGACGTTGGCGAGCGTGTACGCGTTGAGCGCCGGCTGGTCCTCGAAGAGCAGCGTGCGCTCGCCCGTCGTTCGGTCGTAGAGGTGATAGGCGGCGGGTCCCGAGTCGCGCACGTCCTGGACGATCCAACGCTCGTCGGCGAGGTCGCGGCTGACGATCCGGATCTCGCCGGTGGCCGCTTCGCGCAGCTTGTCGAGGTCGCCGGCGACGTCCGGGTCGATGACCACGTACTCCTGACGCTCGCGGATGACCGGAGCGAACTGCGGCTCGTGTGTGCGCGGATGGAAGATCGCCGACTCGTACGAAATCCCGATCGTGTACACGTCGAAGTCCGGGTCTTCGGCGAGCACCTGCGTCTCGCCCGTTTCCGTGTCGGTGGCCACGAGCCGCGCCGTGTCGGAGCCCTCGACGCTGACGTGGAACAGGCGTGCCCCGTCGCCCGAGAACGCGAGCGGGCCCGTGACGTTGATGAGGTAGTCGTCCGGCGAAGTGTCGATGGCGACGTTCCAGTCGGGCCCCTTGCGCATCAGCAGCTGCTGACCGCCGTCCTCGGTCGGACGCGTCGCTCCACGCACGACGAGGTCGTGGTCGACGAGCCACTGGTCGAAGCCCTCGTTGGTCACTTCCTTCGTGAGCTCGCCCGTGCGCAGGTCGAGTCGGTAGACGTCGTGCAGTCGCGGGTCATCGCGGTTGATGCCGAGGAGCACTTCGTCCGGAACGCGTTCGGACACCTTCAGGATCTGGGTCTGCACGCCCGGGAACGGGGTGTGGTCGGTCACCTCACCGGTGTCCAGGTCGACGGAGTGCACACGCCAGTTCTCGTCGCCTGCGGTGTCCTGGCTGTAGAGGATGCGGCGGCCGTCGAAGGCGAAGTCCCACTGGAAGGGCTGGATGCCGCGGCCGCGGTCGTTGGTAACCGGCCTGAAGTCATCGACGGTGTCGTCCGAGCCGACCCCGCCCACCCAGATGTTCAGGACGCCCTCGACCGGGGCGAGGAAGCCGACCTTCGTGCCGTCCGGGCAGATCCGGGGCTGCGTCCGCTCGGGGTTGCCGAACAGGACGTCGACGGGAACGAGGTCGGGCAGGGCCATGTCCGCCGACGGTACCCGAGGGTGGCGCGCCTGCGCTCTGTCGCGGGCTACCAACTCAGGGGGTGGAATTCTTCCGGAGGTACGAATGCGCCCTTATCGGGGCCGGATAGGCTCAAGGTCTCCGAGCGCGGGAGGAGCGTATGGCTGCCTGGAAGGAATCCGTCGGTCGCATGGGCGACCTGGGTAACCGCACCGCGCAGCTGACTCTCGTCTCGATCTCCGCGGCCGTGATAGTGGTGGCCGCCGTCGTGGCCGGGCCTGTCCGCGACGAGGGCGCCGAGCTCAGCCCGGTCTCCGGTTCGGGGACGCGGACGCTTCCGGACGGATCGGTCGTGCCTGTGGGGCCCGGCGCCGAGGTCGAGAGCCGCGGGCCGACGGCCCGAGGCGGCGCCCCGGTCGTGACCGAGGCCGGGACGACCGACGACGTGGCCGCCGCTCTGCCCACCGCCCCGCCCATAACCGCGACGCACATAAAGGTCGGGATCGCCTACCTCAAGGACCCGGGGGCCGCGAACGCGGCGGCGGGCTTCGGAAGCATCGGACAGGTCGACCAGAGACGTGCGTGGGAAGCCGTGATCGCCGACATCAACCGCAACCCGGCCTTCGGACGCAAGGTCGCCCCGGTCTGGTACGCGACGACGACCGATGACATCACGTCGCGAGGGGCCGAACGTATCGAGCAGGAGGCGTGCGCGCACTGGACGCAGGACAACAAGGTCTTCATGGTCTGGGACGGCATCCTCGGGCTCGACACGCTCCATTCGTGCCTGACCAAGGCGAAGGTGCCGGAGGTGGGCACGGCCGGCGGTCTGTCATGGAGCCAGACGTACGAGAAGTACCCCTACGTCGTCCATCCCGCGGGTATGGCGCTCGACCGGCTCGCCAAAGTGGAGGTGGATCGTCTCCACGCCGAGGGGTTCTTCTCGGAGTTCAAGTCCAACCAGCCTCCGTACACGCCGCTGAAGCCGGCCGACGGCAAGCCGCGGATCGGCCTGATCCGGTACGACACGCCGGCGCACAAAGCGGCGGCGGTCTCGATGAAGAAGTCTTTGAGGCCGTACGGGCTTGCGCTCTGCGGAGGCTGCGAGTTCGAGGTCTCGTACAGCGCGGACAACATCCCCGAGCAGCTCGACGACGCGACGGAGGTGAACGCCGCGATCCAGAGCTTCAAGTCGCGCGGTGTAACCCACGTGATGTTCCTCGGCTCGACGGCCGGCGTGCGCATCACGCTCTTCTTCGTGGACGGCGCCGAGAAGCAGCAGTACCGGCCGCGCCTCGGGTTCAACCCGCAGGACGCGCCGGGCGCCGTTCGGGACTTCCACGGCTCGGCGAGCTATCCGCAATTCCGCCAGTCGATCCTCGTGACGTCCGGTCCGAACGACCTAAACCTCCGGACGGACGCCTTCAAGAGGTGCAAGAAGCTCTTCGAGGATGCGGGCGAGACCTTCCAGGGCGAGTCGGCGTCGAACAAGCTCAACCAGATCGACCTCTACTGCGACACCGCCTGGTACACGCGCGCCGCCTTGGATGCGAGCGGCGAGGCCTTGTCCCTCACCTCCTGGCTCGACGGTGTGGCGAAGGTGCCGACGGTCGACTCGGCCGGGACGTTCGTGATGCGCACCACGGCGACCCGCCATGACGGAGCGGGTGGCGTCCGTATCGGCAAATGGTTCGATAGCTGCGATTGCTTCAAGCCAACGTCGGACGTCATCCCGGTGTGATCCGCGGGCCGCGGCTCGCTCTTGTCCTCCTGG